>QMTN01000122.1 GCA_003651105.1 Thermoplasmata archaeon | reverse complement strand
GCGCTCTGCTGTAAGAAGTCTTCCCTTATCATCCTGGCTCCTTCCAAAAGGGCTCTCTCATGCTGTGGCAGTGCATCCGGACCAACCAGTCTGACGATTTCCTGTAATTCCGCTTCCTTTTGGAGGAGGGCAAGAGCCCTGGTTCTCATCTCATACCACTCCTTTCCTATCTCCTCCCAGTGCTTCCTCACGCTGTCAACGTAAAGGGAATAAGATCTGAGCCAGTGTATGGCTGGGAAATGCCTTCTATCCGCCAAATCACTATCCAGCGCCCAAAATACCTTAACTATCCTCAATGTATTCTGAGCAACAGGCTCAGAGAAATCCCCTCCCGGGGGTGAGACCGCTCCTATGACAGAGATCGACCCCTCCCTAGCTTCCGATCCCAAGGTTATGACCCTTCCAGCCCTCTCATAGAACTCTGCCAGCCTAGAAGCAAGGTATGCTGGATAACCTTCTTCTCCGGGCATCTCTTCCAGTCTGCCAGAGATCTCCCTCATCGCTTCCGCCCATCTGGATGTTGAGTCCGCCATCAGGGCGACATCGTAACCCATATCCCGATAAAACTCCGCTATGGTTATTCCAGTATAAACGCTCGCATCCCTAGCAGCTACCGGCATGTTGGAGGTATTCGCTATCAGAACGGTTCTCTCCATTAGGGGCTTACCGCTTCTCGGATCCTTGAGCTCCGGAAACTCTCTGAGCACATCCGTCATCTCGTTTCCCCTCTCCCCACAGCCTATGTAAACTATGATATCCGCATCGCTCCATTTGGCAAGCTGATGGAGCATGACCGTTTTTCCAGTTCCGAATCCGCCGGGTATAGCTGCGGTCCCTCCTTTGGCGATCGGGAAAAAGGTATCTATGACCCTCTGCCCGGTTATCAAGGGTTTGATCGGGTCGAGCCTCTCCTTGTAGGGTCTACCCTTCCTCACTGGCCATCTCTGCATCATCCTTATCTCAACCCTTTCCTTTCCATCAACCACAGCTATCACATCGTCGACCTTGTAATCCCCCTCCTCAACGATACTCTCTATCCTACCCTCAACATCCGGTGGCACCATGACCTTGTGAACGATGAGGGATGTCTCTTCGACCTCACCTATGATATCACCTGGCTTGATACGATCTCCTTCCTTCTTAAGTGGCCTGAACCTCCATCTCTTTTTCCTGTCGAGAGCTGGTACATCAACACCCCTTGTTATGAAGTCTCCCACGCTATCCTTTATCTGAACAAGAGGTCTCTGGATACCATCGAATATGTTTGTTAGTAATCCCGGACCAAGCTCAGCCGATAAGGGGGAGCCGGTGGAGATGACTTTTTCACCGGGTTTCAATCCGGTTGTCTCCTCGTAAACCTGGATGGTTGCAATATCCTCATTCAACCTGATTATCTCACCTATAAGGTTCTCATCCCCAACCCTGACGACATCGTACATCCTCGATCCTCTCATTCCCTTTGCCTCAACAACCGGGCCGGATATCCTTATTATCTTCCCTTCCTTCATTCAGAGAGCCCTCCTCTCTATGTTTATTCCAGCAGCCCTCCTTATGAGGGAGGAGATGCTGTCTATGTACCCCTCGACCTTCTCCTTTCCAGGGATCTCGACGATTATCGGATACTCCCTCCCCTGGAGGAAGAACTCCTTCAGTTCCCTCGCTAGACTCTTTGCTATGCCTTCAGTTATGAACATTATACCGACATCTTCCCTCTCTATGATATCCATGAAGATATCCCTCTCATCCCCATCCGGAACATAGACCTCGTGCACGCCGGCGAGCTCCAATCCCATGGCTGTATCCTCATCACATATCGCAACTATCCTCATCTCAACCACCAACCAAGAGTAAGGGTTTTATTCTATCCTTTGATAGCCCTTCCTCGATACCCTTTGCTATGATCTTCAGATTCCTCAACTCAAAGTACCTCGATACTAGGAACTTGATAAGGGTGCCGAGGAAAGGAAAATTCTTGATGGAGAGATCCTTTGCCTCTTTCAGCAAAATCTCGTCAAGGCTCTTCTCCAGAAGCTGTATGTTTCCATGTCTTTTGCTGTCATCGTACCCTTTCTTGATGATCTCGTGATAGGATGTACCTTCCAGTCCAGATATCAGCCCTTCAAGATCCCTCGATCTGCATATATCCCTGAACCTCCACTCCGCTATCTCCTTCCCCTCACCCAAGAAGAGTCCCTCGCAATTACCAAATCCATAGATCTTAGCCTTCAAGATATTTCTCACGTTCTCGATATCCACCAGTCTATCGACGAACTCATCCTTTGCGGATCTCGATACCCTCGATACTCTCGCTTCCTTGAGTCTCTTCAAGACATACTTGCTTATCCCAACATCTATCTCCACTGGATTCAAATCTCCAGACACATCGATGCCGAATCTCTTCAAAATCCCGGGTATCTTATCCGGATCTGATCCTCTGATCAGTCCAGCCATCCTCCTGAAATTATCTGAAAGCAACCTTATCTCTGCTTCCTTGTTCTCCAGCTTTGATATCAGAAAAGTCTTGAAGCCGTAACCATCTAGGTATTCCAGAAACCCATCAAAGAATTCCCTGTCATCCTTTGGGCACTCCTTTTTGAGGGTCTGTATCACGCCCAGCATGTGCTGATCTAGGGATCTCTGGATCTCTTCCGCATCTTCTCCTTCCACCTCAAAATCCTTGTGAGCATTTATCATGCTTTTAAAGGAGTTAAGAGATCTTACCTCCAGAAGCTGATCCAGAGATCTTGAGGTTAGGAAGGGGTTACCTATGGATTCCGCCTTTGCGGTTGGATAAGCGTATCTTATATAGGGCACGGATCTGTACACGATTGCAATGATAATAGCACTAGATAATCCGATAATCAGGTAGATCATTATATCCAGCTCCGCTCACCCCCGAATAACTCTCTTCCGATCACGGTCCTGATCTCCTTCTCCTTCCTTTCCAAGATCTTCTCAAACCTGTTATCTATGGTTATCTTGCCATCCCTTGAAACAGCTATGAATCCACCTTTTGAG
>QMTN01000121.1 GCA_003651105.1 Thermoplasmata archaeon | reverse complement strand
TTATAAGGTTTCGATTACCAACCCTGTTCCACGTTCATTCCAGCTATCAGGAAAATCCAAAGATATATGGAATCCTTTTCTTCCTGCCAACTTCACGTTGAGATCTACGCAATCTTATTAGAAAACTTTAAATATAACTTCGCATATGTGTAATATATAGGATGAGAGGTAGAGGCCGGTGTAGGCGAAGAGGAAGGGGTAGGTACATGAGGTGGATAGGATTCGTTCCCCCGATAAACTACTTCCACCCTGCTGGTGTGTTCGATCCACCCAGAACCATAGATCTAACCATCGAGGAGATAGAAGCCATGCGACTCGTCGATCTCGAGCATCTCACCCAAGAAGAGGCGGCGATGAGGATGGGTGTATCGAGGAAAACCCTCTGGAACGATTTGAAGTCGGGAAGAGAGAAAGTAATCAGGGCAATAATAAACGGTTATCCCATAAGGATATCCGGAGGAAGGTTCGCCCTCCATCCAGAAGCTGATCTCAGCAGGATAAACGAGATATTGAGCAGGATCTACACCCTCCTACCAGGTAGAAACTGCGGAGCATGTGGATATGGTTCATGCATAGGATTTGCAAAAGCCTTGGCTGAAGGTAGAGTAAGTCCTGAAGAATGTAGATTCCTCGATTCAGGCTCCAGGAATGAAATTATAAAAATCCTGGAAAGGAGGTGATGGAAAATGGTAGGTGGATATGGAAGAGGAAATAGGTATAGGTGGTGGTACAGAGCTACTGGCCTGCCTGGATGGATGAGGCTTGGCATGCTCCCACCATGGAATCCATGGTTCATGCCTTGGGGTATGCCACCATGGTACCCAGAGGAGATACCGCCGGAAGAGGAGCTGAGGATGCTGGAAGAGGAGAGGCAGGCGCTCGAGGAAGAACTCGAAGAGATAAAGAAAAGGATAGATGAATTGAAGAGGCAACTCGGGAGGTGATGAGAAATGCCGTGGGGAGATGGAACCGGACCTTGGGGATTGGGTCCAATGACTGGTAGAGGGTTTGGCTACTGCGCAGGATTTCCGCATCCAGGTTTTGTGGTGCCATTTCCGAGAGGAGGCAGATGGTTCTGGTGGGGCAGAGGATTCTGGGGTAGAGGCAGAGGATGGAGATGGTTCTGGAGATTCTTCTACTGGCCACCGTTCTACAGGTATCCAGTGTACTACTATCCACCATGGTTCTGGTGAGCTAACCCCTATCTTTTTATTTTTCTTTTTGCTCTATCCGTGAGGAGGAAAACTGCATGGAAGCAAAGCACAGACTGATAGTGTTGAGTGGGAAGGGAGGCGTCGGCAAGAGTACTATATCTGCAAACATTTCCGTTATCCTGGCAAACAAAGGATACAATGTCGGTTTATTGGATTGTGATCTGCATGGTCCAAGTATACCAAAGATCCTCGGGATAGAGAACAGAAGGTTGATGGGAAAGGAGGATAAGATCCTTCCCTTCGAGATAGGGAAACTGAAGGTAGTTTCCCTTGGTATGGTACTTGATAGAGATTCTCCGGTGATATGGAGGGGTCCTCTCAAGATGAAAGCCTTACAGCAGTTGCTCGAGCAAACAGAATGGGGCTCTCTGGATTACTTCATAGCTGATCTTCCACCTGGGACGGGTGATGAACCTCTGAGTATCGTTCAGCTTCTCAAAAAGGTCGATGGTGCTATAATTGTAACTACCCCACAGGATGTTGCCCTTCAGAGCGTGAGAAGATCCATCTCCTTTGCCCGCTCCCTCAACGTACCGATCCTTGGAATCATAGAGAACATGAGCGGATTCAGGTGTCCTTACTGTGGTAAGACCTCCTACATCTTCAAGCAGGGCGGAGGCGAAAGATTGGCAGAGGAGACGGGAGTAAGATTCCTTGGAAGGATACCGATAGATATTAGGATAGTTGAGGAGGAGGATGAGGGTAAGATCTTGAGGAATCCAGATTGTCTTGAGCTGTTTGAGGAGATAGTTAAAAAGGTGGAAGGTATTTTGGAGGAGTGATATGCAACATAGGTTTGGAAGGGGATTTGGGAGAAGAGGATTGGGTCCGGGAGGAGAGTGTTACTGCCCCAATTGCGGATATCGGGAGCCTCATCAACCTGGAGTACCATGCATCACCAAGAAATGTCCCAGATGTGGAGCTCCCATGGCGAGATTGTAGGAGGTGATCGGATGAAGGTATTGATTACAGCGGATGGAGAGGATCTGGAAGCGAAGGTGGATGTGAAGTTTGGGAGGGCACCGTACTTTCTTATCGTGGATACCGATAATCTAGCGTTTGAAGCAATGAAGAACTAGGCTGCAGACGAGTTTGGAGGCGCAGGAGTGAAGGCGGCGCAGAGCGTGATAAACAAAGGAGTTGAAGCGGTTATTACCGGAAATATCGGTCCAAACGCATATCAAGTGCTGAGGAAAGCAGGAATAAGGATATTTAAAGCAGGTGGTAAAAAGGTTAGAGAGGCCATAGAGGATCTCAAAAACAACGAACTCGAAGAAATTACTTCTCCAGGTCCAAGGGGGATGTTCAAATGAAGGTCTGCATACCCACCGCAAGTGATGGTGGTCTCGAAGATGAGATCTCGGAGCACTTTGGAAGAGCAAGCACCTTCACGATAGTTGATCTGGATAGCGGGGAGACAAAGGTCATCAGGAATGAGAGCGTGCATATGGGAGGAAAAATTTATCCTCCGGAGATCATGGCAAGGGAAAAGGTTGATGCGATGATATGCAAGGGAATAGGGGTGAAGGCTCTCTTCAGGTTCTCAGAGTTGGGAATAGATGTTTACATAGCTGAGGGAGGGAAGGTTAGAGAGATCCTGGAAAGTTTCAAGAGAGGAGACTTGAAGAAAGCAGATACTGGAGATACCTGTCCTGGACATCGTGGATATTAGAGTGGTAGGATGAAAGCCTACTTAGACTGCGTGCCCTGCTTCCTCTCTCAAGCTCTTGAGGCAGCGAGGATGGTAACGAATGATTACGATAAGGAACGGGAGGTCTTGCTGAAGGTGATGGATTTTTTGAGGAATGCGAATCT
>QMTN01000120.1 GCA_003651105.1 Thermoplasmata archaeon | reverse complement strand
AGGGCATAAGCGAGGGAATGTACCGTCCTTCCGTACTTCAAATCGCCAACCAAAGCCACCTTCAATCCCTCTATCCTTCCCTTCTCCTTTAAAATGGTGAAGAGATCGAGCAGGCACTGGGTAGGGTGCCTCCCTGCTCCGTCTCCTGCATTGATCACCGGGGATTCCGCGAAATCCGCAGCCAGCCTCGCGGATCCTTCCAGGGAATGTCTTATGACTATTATATCGCTGTAAGAGTCGACGACCCTTATCGTATCCGCCAGGGTCTCCCCCTTCCTTATGGAGGTCATGGTTGGTTCCGAGAATCCTATGACATCCCCTCCAAGCCTGTGCATCGCCGTTTCGAAGCTGAGCTTGGTTCGCGTGCTGGGTTCGAAGAAAAGGGTGGCGAGGATCTTTCCCTTCAGAGCGGTTGTCCTCTTTTCCCCCTTTGCATAGGGTAGCATGTCCTCAGCCCTTTCAAGGATATAGAATATCTCCTCCTTTGTCAGATCCCTTATAGAAACCAGGTCTTTACCTTTCAGGCTCATTGAGATGAGTTAAATATTTTGGGAGTTTAAGAAGGTTTGCGAATTTTATATAAAAGCAATGCAAAACCTATTAATACGAATTGAGGGATAAGAGATTGATGCAGGGCAGAGAGGAAGAAATTCTCAAGCTCTACGAGATCCTCGATAAGGAGGGCATGGATGTGAAGGTCGATGACAGGTACATGGAGAGCGTCAGGAGGAGATTATCGAGAGAGTATACCGGGACATCAAAAACATCCTCGATGATCGCAACCGTAGCGAAGAGCATCCCGAAACCAAAGGTGAGGGTGTTCGGTGTAAGGAAAAAAGAAGAAAAAACCATCGAAGCCGAGAAGGGGGAGAGCGAGGTGGAGAGCCTCTTCGAGATCGAGAAGCCCAGCGAGGAGAAGGCCATCAAGGTCGAGGAGGAGATGCCGAAGGATAGATTCGTTGAGATCCTGTCAAAGGTAGGGGACCTTGGTAGAAAGGATGCTGAGAGGATCTATGAGAGCGGATACACTTCTCTGAAGAAGTTAATGGAAAGCGAGCCAAAGGAGATTGCCAGGAAGGTAAAGGGTCTGGACGAGAAGGTTGCGGAGAGGTTGAAGGAAGAGGTGCCCAAGCTCCTTCCAAAGGCTGAGGAAGAGTTTGATCAGATGTACCTGTTGAAGGAGAGCAGGAAAGAGGGGAGAGAGGTGGAGAGGAAGATACTCGAAACCGGTACGGAGTTCAAGGAAGAGCTACCGGAGTGGCTGACCATAGAGAAGTCTCCGAGGGATGAGGAACCTCCGGAATGGAAGGAATTAAAGGAAGGTCCATACCGGTATGAGGATTACACCCTTTATAAGGTGGAGAGGAAGGGAAAAGTGGAGTACGTGTTCAGCAAGAAGCCGGTGAAGAACGGAAAGCCGTGCCAGATACCGAAGGGCTATGTTGTCAGGATAGATCGAAAGGGTAAGCCATCCTTGGAAAAGATTAAATAGAGGTTTTTTGTAGTTTCATACATGACCTGGGAAGGACCGGTAAGAAAGATAGACGATTACAGGTTTGAGATTCCAAAGGATTACAGGGGTAAGTCTGGTAACCTGAGGATGAGGGTTCCTGGTCTGGTTTATGTAGATGAGAAGATGCTCAACCAGGTGAGGAAGGACGATTCCCTGGAGCAGGTCGCTAATGTGGCTACGCTACCCGGGATCGTTGGCAGATCCCTTGCGATGCCGGATATCCACTGGGGGTATGGTTTTCCCATAGGAGGGGTAGCAGCTACGGACGCGGAGGAAGGCGTCATCTCTCCAGGTGGCGTCGGATTCGATATAAACTGTGGAGTGAGATTGGTGAGGACCGATTTGAGCATGGATGATCTTAATAAGGATCTGATAAAAGCGCTCGTCGATACGCTCTTTGAAAACGTACCATCCGGTCTGGGCTCAAAGGGAAAGGTAAGGGTATCGGTGAAGGAGCTGGATGAGGTTCTGGAAAACGGCGCAAGATGGGCGGTTGAGCATGGATACGGCTGGGAAGAGGATCTGGAGGTTCTGGAAGAGGGAGGTTGCATGGAGATAGCGGACAGTAGCCTGATATCGAGCAAGGCGAAGGAGAGGGGTCTTTCCCAGATAGGATCTCTGGGAGCGGGAAACCATTTCCTTGAGATCCAGAAGGTTGAGGAGATCTACGATGCCAAGGCTGCGGAGGTCTTCGGTTTGAAAAAGGATCAGATAACGGTGATGATCCACACCGGATCGAGGGGTTGCGGGCATCAGATATGCAGTGACTACCTCAGAGTTCTCGAGTCAGCGGTCAAGAAGTATGGTATATCCCTACCAGACAGACAGCTCGCTTGTGCACCCGTCAAATCCAGGGAAGGTGAGAACTATTTCAAAGCCATGGCGTGCGCTGCAAACTTCGCATGGTGCAACAGACAGATGATAGTCCACTGGGTGAGGGAGAGCTTCCATCGAGTTCTCAAGCAAGATCCTGAAGATTTAGGTATGCATATAGTCTATGATGTCTGCCATAACATAGCGAAGCTCGAGGAGCACGAGGTGGATGGAAAGAGGCTAAAGCTCTACGTTCACAGGAAGGGAGCGACGAGGGCGTTTGGACCGGGGAGACCGGAGATACCTTCCAAGTATAGGGAGATAGGACAGCCGGTTCTCATACCTGGAGATATGGGATCCGCGAGCTATGTCCTTAAAGGAACCGATCTGGCTATGAAGGAGAGCTTTGGCTCGACGTGTCACGGCGCCGGCAGGGTCATGTCCAGGCATGAAGCTTTGAGAAGATGGAGGGGGGAGGCGGTGTACAACATGCTGCAGAGGAAAGGGATCTACGCCCATCCAGCCAGCTGGAAGGTTATGGCTGAGGAGAGTCCGGAAGCTTACAAGAATGTTGATGATGTCGTCAGGATCACGCACAACGCGGGTATATCAAAAAAGGTTGCAAAACTTGTACCTCTGGGTGTTGTCAAAGGATAGCTCTTGGGCGCCAGGTGCAGGCCGTAAGCCCCCTTCTGTTAGGAGAGAAACCAGGTTTCTCTCCCGGCGGCATCCTACTT
>QMTN01000119.1 GCA_003651105.1 Thermoplasmata archaeon | reverse complement strand
GCGATAAAGGACTACTTCCTGGCTCAGTACAGGTACGTTGGAGAGATACCGACCCACAGGAAGATATTGATAGAGAAGACGAGGGACTTGAGGGGAAGGAATCTGGTGGTATTTCATGCGATATTCGGAAGAAGGATCAACGACGCTTTATCGAGGATATTCGCGATATGTCTGGGTGAGAAGCTCAGGACAGATGTCAGGATAACCGTAAGTGATAATGGTTTCTCTCTCATGGTCTCCGGAGATAAGAATGTTGATGTTGATGACCTGATGAGGGAGGTTACGAGCGTTGATATAAGGAAGATCCTGAGCGAGAATATAAGGAGGACAGAGCTCATGAAGAGGAGATTCAGACACTGCGCGTCCAGAAGTTTTCTGATACTGAGGAACTACAAGGGTCACAAGATAAGCGTAAGGAAACAGCAGGTAAATGCTGAAAAACTCATGAGGATATGCGAGTCAATAGATCCAAACTTTCCGATAATAGAGGAGACTTACAGGGAGATACTGGAAGATCTCATGGATGTTGGGGGAGCGGAGGATATCATCAAAAGGATAGGGAAAAGGGAGATAATCTACAGGGTAATAGAAACCAGGGTGCCATCCCCCTTCGCCCATAACCTGGTTGTTCTCGGTGAGGCTGACATAGTATTGATGAAGGACAGGAGGGAGAGGCTCATGGAGTTGCACGAGAGGATAATGAGAGAGATATCATGATGCTGTTCGAGGATCTGGATGCGGTTGAGCCATTTCCCGTTGCATATATCAGAGATCTATCCCTCCTCATCATATCGGATCTGCACCTTGGATATGAAGCTGTATCTGCAGAACATGGAGTCTTTATACCGAAGGTTCAGTTTGGGAAGATCAAGGAGATGATCAGAAGGTGTTTCAGCAAGACGAGGGCGAGGAGGATCCTGATACTTGGGGATGTTAAGCATGAGTTCTCTGAAACGAGCTACCACGAATACAGGGAGGTCTCTTCTCTCTTCAGCTATTTGGATGGAATCTTCAAGGAGGTTATAGTGGTGAAGGGGAACCATGACACATTTATCCAGAGGATGACGAGGAGGTTTGGTATAGAGGTGTACGATTGCTACAACGAGGATAGATACAGTTTCATACACGGTCATAAGGAATTTGACTTGGAAAGGATGGAAGGTGATACGCTCGTGATGGGGCATGAACATCCATCGGTCGCATTATTTACAGATGTCGGCGTCAAGGAGAAATTGAAGGTATTTCTCTATGGGAATCACAAGGGCAAGAGGATCTTGGTCATGCCATCCGCGAGCTTCTTCGCAGAGGGAAGCGATGTCAATATCTTACCGAGGGAGGAGCTAATCTCTCCCATCCTCAGGAGAGTCGATATAGATAGCTTTAAGGCGGTTGGCATCTTGGAAGACGATAGGTATCTCGATCTGCCAACCATAGGGAGATTGAGGAAGTATGGATAGCAAAACCTTTCTTCGTCTCAAGGAAAAGGCGGAGAAGGCTCTGGAGGATGCGCTGAAGGAGGATAAGGTGGATGAGGATATAAAGGATCTGCTCAGCTTCATCAATGCGTGCGAAGATCTATTTACAACCAGCAGTTGCAGTGGGAGGGTTGTGATCATCGAGGTTCCCTTTCCCGGAGCGAAGCCCGGCGCCAGGTTTCTTGGAAAATGGCATGGAAAGGTGGATAAGGAAAAGGTTCTCCGGGCATTGAGATCATCAAGAGAAGGTTTTCTCTTTTTCATGGTCCATCCACCCATCATCCACGTGGTTGCGAGGGATCCAGAAATAGCTGAGAAGATGGTAAAAGCAGGATTATCGAGCGGTTTCAAGAACTCGGGTATGAGAGCATTCAAGGGAAAGATTCTCGTGGAGCTAAGGAGCACGGAGAGGCTCGATGTTCCCATAGGTAAGGATGGTGAGCTCATGGTGAGCGAGGATTATCTTGAGCTCCTGTGCGAGATAGCGAATCTTATGATCGAGAAGGGGAAGAGGAAGATTGATATCCTGAGGAAGAATATGGAAAGGTTCTATCGAAATGCTTGCAAATGATGAGCATAAACTTTAAAAACAAGACCCTATATATTATATTATGACGAATAGGGTTCTTCCCTAGGGAACCGGCTAAACCCACGAGATGGGGTCATCACCCCTAGGATGAGTGGGTTGATCAACCTAGGGAACATCTAAATGATGGAGGTTCGAAAAATGAGGCTTTCCAGCCTCAACTTTCGAACCTGACGATCGATGGGGTTGGTGAAAGTTGGCCCACCTAAAATCATGCAAGGCAGGGCGAGTGCTCCCGCCAATTCTGACCCCGGTTGATCCTGCCGGAGGCCACTGCTATCGGAGTCCGACTAAGCCATGCGAGTCGAGGGGTCTGTTCCCTTTTGGGAGCAGGCACCGGCGAACGGCTCAGTAACACGTGGCTAACCTACCCTCGGGTGGGGGATAACCTCGGGAAACTGAGGCTAATCCCCCATAGGTCTAGGTTGCTGGAATGCGCCTAGACCGAAAGCTCCGGCGCCCGAGGATGGGGCTGCGGCCTATCAGGTTGTAGTGGGGGTAACGGCCCCACTAGCCTACGACGGGTACGGGCAGTGAGAGCTGGAGCCCGGAGATGGACCCTGAGACACGGGTCCAGGCCCTACGGGGCGCAGCAGGCGCGAAACCTCCGCAATGCGCGAAAGCGCGACGGGGGGACTCCGAGTGCTGGCTCGTAAGAGCCAGCTTTTCCCGAGCCTAAAAAGCTCGGGGAATAAGGGCTGGGTAAGACGGGTGCCAGCCGCCGCGGTAATACCCGCAGCTCGAGTGGTGGCCACTATTATTGGGCCTAAAACGTCCGTAGCCGGTCTGGTAAATGCCTGGGTAAATTGGCGGGCTTAACCCGTCAAATTCCAGGCAGACTGCCAGACTTGGGACCGGGAGAGGCCGGAGGTACTCCCGGGGTAGGGGTGAAATCCTGTAATCCCGGGGGGACCACCTGTGGCGAAGGCGTCCGGCCAGAACGGGTCCGACGGTGAGGGACGAAGCCCAGGGGCGCAAACCGGATTAGATACCCGGGTAGTCCTGGGTGTAAACGCTGCCCGCTTGATG
>QMTN01000118.1 GCA_003651105.1 Thermoplasmata archaeon | reverse complement strand
TATAGAGACTATCTGATTCTTTCTTTTATCATGCCCAGGATTCCCATCAATAGGTGGTATTCCAGCTCGGTGAGCTTTGCTCTCCCTATAACCCTTCTCAAGGTTATCTCTGCTTTTCCCCTCTTGTGATCAGGATATTCCAGATGATCGAGGATATCTCTCAAGGTTTCCATCATCTTCCTCTTCTCAACAGTCCCTATATTCCTGTCCCTCACCCTTCTATCAAACTTACTCGAAAATAACTCGTACAGAACTATACCGACCGCATGAGATAGGTTCAGGGATGGATACTCCTTGCTCGTTGGAATGGTCAGAAGGATATCGCACTCCTTTATCTCATGGTTGTACAATCCATAGTCCTCTCTCCCAAAGATGAGACCCACCCTGCCACCAAAATCCCTCACATCCTCAACAAACTCTTTTAGAGTGTACGCCTTCCTCAGGCAGGCTTTCCTGTGCTCCTCTATCACGGATGTTGTTGCCACCGCTAGATCTATCTCGTTGAGCGCGCTTTCTAAATCCGGAAAGATCCTCGAGTTTTCCAAGATATCCCTTGCGTGCATGGCCATCATGTATGCCGTATCATCTATCTCGCATGGATTGACCATGATCAGATCCTTCACGCCAAAATTCTTCATGCACCTAGCTACCGAACCTATGTTTCCGCTATACTTTGGTTCAACTAGCACGACGCAGAAGGAAGGCATCTACCTCAGACCAAGCTCTTCCTCTTTATTCCTCAACATCTCCTCATACTTTCTCGGCATGCTCTTAACTAACTTCTCCAGTTCCCCCCTCTTCCTTGCCAGCTCGGATTTCCTCCCAGTCTTGATCTCCTCGATGAGGTATCTCCTCTTCTTGATATAATCATAGCTGTACCATCCACCTATAGGGGAGAGGATCAGACCAATGATCAGGAGATAGTAGTTCCATTCCTTGAAACAGTTGGAAAGATCGGTGAGGAGTGGTATGTTATATTTCTTGAGGAATAACCAGACGATACCGGACAGGAAGAACAGTATCCCGATGATCAGGGATAATAAGCTTACGGGAAACCTGATCTCCCTCCACACCCTCAACCTATCACCCCATCAATAGCTCTTGGCCAATCTTATGATGGTTTTCGCTCTTTCCATGCATACGGGACATAACTTGTTTGGTTCCACATTTCTTTCCAGAGGTTCGCCCAAGGTTTTTACATCCAATTCCTCCTCCATCTTCATGGCACACTCCTTTCTTCCACACCAGGGGATTTCCACTATGAATCCCTTATACCTTCTCGCTTCCTCCAGGTTATCAACCCTGACAATGTGAGAATCCATGAATTCCTTTGCCTTCTGGTAGAGGTGTTGGTCTATTGACTCAAACGTTTTTCCGATCTCATCAACTACATCATCGATTCTCACTTCCTTTCTCTCTCCGGTATCCCTCCTCGCTATTACCACGGTGTTATTCTCGAGCTCCCTCGGACCTATCTCAAGCCTGATGGGAACGCCTTTGAGCTCCCAGTCATAGAACTTGCTCCCCGGCGTTTCTTCCCTTTCATCCACAACGCTCTTTATTCCAGCTTGGTTTATTCTATTTGATATCTCCCTGCATCTCTCAACTATCTCCTTCTCCTTCCCCTTGAAGATTATAGGGACTACAACAACCTTTATCGGTGATATGATGGGAGGGAGAACCAGCCCTCTGTTATCCCCATGCAGACCCACCAGTGCTCCCAGTATCCTCTCGCTCATCCCGTAGGTTGTCTGATGGCAGTACCTGTGCCTTCCTTCCTTATCTTCGTAGGTTATATTGTAGGGTCTGGAGAAGTTATCCCTGTACTGATGGATGGAACCGAGCTGTAGGGTTCTTCCAGATGGCATCAGGGTATCTATGCTTATCGTGTAGTATGCTCCAGCAAACTTATCCCAGTCAGGTCTCTTGTTGAAGATGAATGGTATGCAGAGCTTCCTGAAGAACCTCTCAGCAACCTTCTTGTACTCCTCTATCTGTCTCTCCGCGTCCTCAAAATCGACATGACAGGTGTGAGCCTCGAAGAAGTGTATCTCCCTCACCCTGATGAATGCTCTGGTCTGTTTTGTCTCATACCTGAAGGTATTCACTATCTGGAAAACCTTTAAAGGGAGATCTGAATGAGACCTTATCCATAGGGAGAATATTGGATACATTGCTGTCTCTGATGTCGGTCTGAGGAGCCATCTCTCCTCGAGCTTATTATCGCCTGCATGGGTTACCCAGAATACTTCTTGGGAGAAACCCTCTATATGCTCCTCCTCTTTCTTGAAAAAGGATTCCGGGATGAGGAGAGGAAAATAGACCTCTTCATGACCCGTGGAGATCATCTCCTCCCTGATCAAAGCATCTATGTTCTGCATGATCTTCCAGCCATATGGTCTCCATACATTCATGCCCTTTATTGGATACCTCTTATCGCACAATCCAGCGAGCTCAACCATCTCATTGTACCATTCATGGAAATCCTCTTCCTTCTTGACCTTGGTTTCTGGCATCAAATGGAAAAGAAGGTTTGCGTAATTAAAGCTAACGTCAGGCTCCCCTGCTCTCCCTAGCCTTTGGTCTCAGGTCTTTGGATCTGCATCTCCTGCACTTCTCTGCCCTCATCGGATTCAATGCACCACACTTCATGCAGACCTTCTTCATCAGGAGCCTTGCTTCCGCTTCCGGAAACCTTGCCATCGGTTTCGCGTATGGCAAGGATGTATTAAAAGGTTGCTGTCGCAGAGGGTTTGTCGAAAAAATCAGAATAAATAGACATATTATTGCCATGTAGGTGTTTATGTTATGGATCAAAGCCATGGCAATAATATGCTTTGATCTCATGCTCTCTTTTCTGTACCTGGTGAACAACAACCTTTTATTCTCCATTCCACCAAAAACACCTTCTATAACTCCTCTATACCTCCTGTAAAGATCTGGATCAAAGCATTCCATCGCTCTCTTTCTTAATCTTCCCCTTCTCCTTTCATGACTCCTCTGTTTCACCACAGGCTTTATTCCTTTTTTGAAACACACCATATACAGTACTTCCGAATCAAAACCAGCATCTCCAAAGAAGTAATCCGATCTCGTATC
>QMTN01000117.1 GCA_003651105.1 Thermoplasmata archaeon | reverse complement strand
GCCGCCGCGGTGGCTGGACTGACGAGATAGATCTTCCCTCCCTTACCTATCTTGCCGGGATAATTCCTGTTGCTCGTTGATAGGGTTACGTCTCCCTCAGCAAGAACTCCGGGGTGACCTATAGTGCATAGGGCACAGCTTGGGTTCGTAACGACCGCTCCAGACTCAAGGAATATATCGAGAAGACCTTCTCTTACCGCCATCCTCATCACCTCTGTGGTTGCCGGCGTGATGATGAGCCTGGCCCTGACCTTTTTACCCTTCAGTATCCTTGCGCTCAGTCTCAGATCTTCTATCCTTCCATTTGTACAGGATCCGATGAATACCTGATCGATCTCAGTTCCTTCAACCTCCCTGACAGATCTGACGTTGTCCGGAGAGTGTGGGCATGCCACCATCGGCTCCAGGTTAGATACATCGAAGCTGTACTCATCCAGATATTCGGCATCCTCATCCGGAAGGATCGGTTTGATCCTCGTCTTCGTTCTCTCTTCCAAGAACCTTATCACATCCTCATTCGGTATCATGAAACCTATCTTTCCGTCCATCTCCGTCACCATGCTCGCTATGGTTATCCTTCCATCTATACCGAGTTTGTCTATGAAGTTACCATAGAACTCCACAGCCTTATAGGATAGACCGTCTGCCTTGAAGAATCCTAGAAGATGCAGGATGACGTCCTTGGGTGTGACGAATCTTTTGAGCTTACCCTCTATCTCGATCCTCACCGTCTCCGGAACCCTGTACCATAATCTGCCGTACCTCATGGCTACGACTATATCGGTTATTCCGACTCCTGTGGAGAACGCCTCAGCCACACCCAGAAGATTCATATGACTGTCGGTTCCAACTATGACATCACACGGCTTTACTAGGCCTTTTTCGAGCAGGGTGTGCTGGCCTATGCCGTTATTGATATCGAATAGCCTCAAACCCTTTTCCCTGGCAAATTCTCTGCATATCTTCTGGTTCTGGGCTTCCTTTATCTGTCTCGGTGGGATGTGGAGATCAAAGGTTATCACCACCTTGTCCGGATCGAAAACCTGTTCATCGCCGAACTCTTCCCTGTATTTCAGTATAACATTTGGTCCACCAAAATCCCTCATCGAAACAAGATCCACGCTCGCCCATACCTTCTCACCCGGGGATACACTCTTTCTTCCAGATGCCTTCGATAAGATCTTCTCTATGATCGTCTGTCCCATCAAGAGCAGAAAGGATAGAGGGTTTATGTAGATTACTTCTTCTTTATCCTCTCAAACTCCCTCAAGTAATTTTCCGCATCCTCCCTCGCCCAATCAGATACCTTGTACCTGACTATCTTGCCATCCGGCCTTATGGTTACAACCTCATCGATGCCAGCATTTATCAATGCCCTCTTGCATCTATCGCATGGTTTACCCTCCTCGACAACCTCTCCATCGGGGCTCTCCCCATAGAGATAGAGGATCCCTCCAAGCACGCTCGAGCCATGTCTAGCTGCATTCAGCAGGGCATTCTCTTCAGCATGCACAGCTGGACAAAAATCGTATCCCGAGTAATGGGGAAGATTCAGGATATCCTTGAGACATCCTACCTCATCACAGTTTATCGAACCCCTTGCGGGTCCATTGTAGCCAGTAGAAACTATGCTATCGTTCTTGACTATGATGGCTCCAAACTTTCTCCTTATACACGGCGATCTCTGGGCGACCGCCCTCGCGATGTTCAAATAGTAGATATCCTTTTCCGGTCTTTTCCTGATATCACCTTTTCCGCTCATCAAATCCTCAACGATTAGCTACTTTTGAAGTTTCTGATGATTCCTCTTATCATTCCTCATCCTGCCGATCAGAGCCAGAAGCTTTATCCTGCTCACAACGACCCTGACCTTTGCTATATACTCGAGTTCCTTCGCCTCCTTCATGCTCGTTATCAGACCTATGACCTTCATCGATCTTCTCTCTGCTTGGGGCTTTTAAAACTCTTCTTGTACAAAACTTTCCAAAATGAGTTAAAGCTTCTTCTTCAAATTCTCTGCAAAATCCCTAGCTCTTCTCATATCATCGCTGTTTGGTCTGCCCTTGCAGATTCCTCCAAACAACTTGAATATCCCCATCCTGCTCTCTCCTTTACAGGAGAACTCTCCTAAGATCTTTGCACCTTTCTCCATCAATTTTTCTTTCAGTTTCCTGTGAGATAGGGATTGTGGTGTTAGGGTTCTCGTTGAGAAAATGAAACTCTTCTTCTCCAGCCTATCCATCTCATCTATGAGCTCGAAAAGCGATCTGTGATGCTTACCAAAGTATATCCCTGAGCCGAAGCCTATTACATCGTAGTCCTGAATGATACTCTTATCTATCTCTCCAACCCTGAATACATCTCCTCCCAAGCACTCACCTATCAGGTTGGCTATCCTCTCGGTATTCCCATTATGAATGGATTCATAAACCACCAGTACCTTCTTCAACCTCTCAACCTCTTCACCAGCCTCGCAACCCTTTCTCCAAGTTTTATCGCGTTATCCAGATCCCTCTTGGTTGGTCTTCCGGTGCATGCTACACCATAGTGCCCGCCGGCCAGCATGGGATCGCCTACCACTATCATTCCGTAGATGAGCATCGCCTGCAAGATAGAGAGGATGGTCGTCTCCTTCCCTCCAGAAGGATCAGCAGATGTAGCAAACGCTGCTCCTATCTTCCCCTCCATCTCATCCCTTATATCAACGAAATCCTCAAAGACCTTCTTCAGATCCGATGCCATGCTACCAAAATAGACCGGTGATCCAGCTATTATTGCATCCGCTGATAAGAAATCCTCTCTCTTCACTTCCCTAGCTCTCTTGATTACGCATTCGACTCCTTCTTTCTCAACCCCTTCGGCAACCGCCTTTGCCAGTTTTTCGGTGTTTCCGGTCAGGGAGTGGTAGATCACCAGAACCTTCATTACCTTTTCAGATGATAAAAAGGAGGGGTTTAAGAATTTTTTGAGTCGGTAGTACTTCGAAATTATTTGTGGATGAGCGGGAGCTCATCCACTATACCCTCTTCAACTCACTCGAATGTCTAAATGTTTTTTTACCAACGTTTAATCCATAATCGCACAAGTCTCTAATATGATCCCTATGTTGT
>QMTN01000116.1 GCA_003651105.1 Thermoplasmata archaeon | reverse complement strand
GATGAAGGGGCGTAGGCGTATGCCTCTCTTCTTGGAAATATCGATGGAAAGGTTTTTATCTCCCCGCGAAGGAGGAACCGGATATCGGTTGCAAGCATGACCAGCATGAGAACCAGTATCGGGTACTCGATCGCTATGTTCAGGTATGATTCGCTGGAGAGAATAGATATAGATAGACCTCCCGCCATGATGGAGGTTATGATGATGGATGCGATGGTATCGAGCCTTCCGCTTCTGAGATGAAAGTAAAGGTTTAGAACAACCAAAGTCAGGGAGGTGAAAAGCAACTGAATATCCGATGCCGAAGGAAAGAGAATAAGGGGGCTGAGATGGAGTATGAATGCCGGATCAAATGGCGTCGAGAAGAAGATGATGAATATCGTTTTCATACCAATGAAGCTGGTCAGGAAAATCAGGAACAGCAGGAAGAATTCCCTGGGTAAGCTTCTCATCGCCTCCACCTCCTAATTATGAAAGTGAGGATCGTGATAGAGGTTGATAATGACAGGATATCTGGTAAATCTGGCGATATCCTGATGGGTTCTCCTGTCCAGAAGGGGATTGCTATCTCCTTGTTCCTCTGGGTTACTCCCTTTCCATAGCTCACATTGATGGTTGCCTCCGCATTCTCTCTATCATAAACCTTCACGACAATATTTTTAGATGATGGTATGGGCTTGAAGGCGAAGGTTATATTGATCTGGCATCTTTGATCCACGGTATTTTGGTACAAAGATCTTTTAACCTCACAGAGATCCTTTATCAGGTAATCCTCACCCTTTACCTCCTCAAACCTATTCACCTCATCGAAGGATTCTCTGGAATCGTAGTGGTAGCAGACAAAGCGAGCTTCTTCCCTGAATGGGCTCCTGACGATGAGCTCAACCTTCCATATATCCTTCCAAGAGTTGTAATCCGATATCGTGAGCTCTGCGACGGTCATTCCCTCATAGGATATGATCCTGATATCCCTGTATGTCGGTGGCACGTTGAGTACGCCCACGCCAGCCCGGCTTGCTCGGGCATGGGCTGTAAGGAAGATGATGAGAAGCGATACCAGGATGATCAATACCTTCCTCATCTCCTTCCCCTCACCAGGGAGAAGCTGAGGTAGACGATGAAGATGAGGAGGGCAATGATCAGCAGGATCTTTGGAAAGATGTTTTCTTGCTTACCTTCCTGAGTGGTTTCCTGAACATTTCCTTTCCACTCCTTTATTATAACCCTGGTTACATACCTGTGGGTTTCCTCTCCATACCTTATCGTGTAAGCCAGATAGCCCTCTGTGTGGTTCTGTATGGGCTTTATCTCAACCTTGATCTCCGTTTCCCTATCTGGTGATAAGATGATGGTGATGTTCTCGGGATTATCGATCTCGTTATCATCTACCCAAACATGGATCAGGGATAGGTTCCTCACTTCCAGAGAGACGGTGAGGTCTCCTTCACCGCATAAGTAAGACGATATTACCTTTGTCTCGTTCAAGAAGATCTCGATGCTCTCGGGATGCTGAAAGGTGATATTCTTTATCTCCCTGATTACGCAACCCGCATGACCGACGTATATCCTGATGAAGGATGGCGTAACCGGTATGGGTTGAAGCCGTATCGTTGGCTGGGTCTCGTTGAAGACCGGGATTAGAAAATCTGGAACGGTACCTTCTATAGATCCCCTTATCTCTACTATTCCTGGTCTCCAAGATGGAGCCCTTATCTCTATCGAGTGTTCAAGGGATTCCCCAGGATAGATGATCCTTCCCGTATTCGAGGTCGTTATTCTATCCTGATATCTATCGTAACTTATATTGATGAGAATGGGAAGGTTTCCTTTGTTGATGGTCTGGAAGGTATGATCTCCATAGATGACAGTTGCCTGAAAGGGTTCAACCCTTAGGTTGAAATCAGCTCCACTTACTCCAAGACCCGTTATGGGCTGTTCCATCCTTATTGGTAAAGTGGTTTCTCCGCCATCATAGCTTATGGAGAGGGTCCAGTTCTCGTAGCTCAGGTTCAGAGAGCTCAAGAAATCTTCAACGGTTACTCTGAAGGAAAAATTCCTACCATCTGCTGTACAGTTCTTCTCATCCAGATAATCCCTGCCGTTGTAAGGAGTTAGGGTCTTCCATTCACTATCGTATTCCCATGCATAGTAATTCTGCTCGCTCCTGATGGAAGGCTTGGTATCTCCTCTGTAGAGCTCCAGCCCAATCCTTTCGACTCTCTCTTCCAAGGTTATATTTATCCAGTTCCATACACCTGCAACAAAAACCTTCCTTCCATCCTTCTCGATCTCCTTATCACCCAGTATGCTTATTCTCACATCGATTCCATCTTCGTTGATGGATCTGCAGAGAGAGAGGTTGATAGCTACTATGGATAAAATAGCTACCGTTACAAACGCTCTTCTAGCTCTGATCCTCACCACCCATCTAGTATCAACTACCATTGTATAAAATTTTCCGTAAGTTTATCTATCAGCTTGTATCCAAGGATAAGGTATAGTACAGCTTCGATGAGTATGTTCCAGATAATGTACCGTATGGGATATCGCAATGGTATCTCACATCGGTTATGCTCTCCTGGGTTCCATCTGCGTGGATGGGATGATAAGATGTCTCACTGCCCTTGATGTAAGCTACACCATCATTGAGGGAATCCTCTCCGCTGATATCTCCTCCCGAAACGTTTATGAAATCCCTGCTTATGGAGTCTCCTCCCCCAATTCTCTGTAGGGTTTCATTGGTAGTAACGTTCAGCTTGTAAGGTGCATTTACCTTGTAGGTTATGGTTAATGCGTTGGGAGGTGTGCTCGCTCTATGTCCTGGCAAGGCTGAAGCGGAAACGCTCGATGATACGGATAGTTCACAGTACCTGTATACGCCGAACTCATCCTTTACCCATGTAACGTTTCCAGAGCTCGTAGTTACTTCTATCTTGAAGTTCCATGATCTCAGGTCATCGGTTGTATTCTGGGCTGAACTCCATGTTCCGTCTCCAGGTGCGCTTCTGAACTGATAGCCGGGAGTGAATCTTAGCTCTATGACATGGCATGATTCATTTATCACTATCTCGCTCATCGTACCCTTTGTAACCTCTCCTCCGGTTGGCCACAGCAT
>QMTN01000115.1 GCA_003651105.1 Thermoplasmata archaeon | reverse complement strand
GGTTCAGGGTCATGTCATCACTCCTTATCAGAAAGAGCAGGTGGAGTTACAGAGGGAACAGCTGGAGTTGCAGAGGGAGATGAAGGAGCTTCTGGAGAGGCAGAAGGAACTGAATGATTAGATTTAAAACATCAGATTATATAGAGAGTGGCAAATGATACCAAAGGCGGTGTTCCTGACAAAGGGAGTCGGTATTCATAAAGACAGACTGCAATCCTTCGAGCTCGCCCTCAGGGATGCTGGCATAGGGATGTGCAATCTCGTAAAGGTATCGAGCATCTTGCCACCCAACTGCAAGATAATCTCGAGGGAGAGGGGTATAAGACTGCTTAAACCGGGAGAGATAACCTACTGCGTCCTGTCAAAGAACGAAACTAACGAACCTTACAGAAAGATATCCGCATCCATAGGTTTGGCGATCCCGAAAGACAAGAATGCTTATGGTTACATATCTGAGTATCACAGCTTTGGCGAAGGGTACAGGGAGGCCGGGGACTATGCAGAAGATCTCGCTGCAACCATGCTCGCCACAACCCTCGGTATAGACTTCGATCCAGATAAAGCATGGGATGAGAGAAAACAGCTTTTCAGGATGAGTGGAAAGATAGTGAGGACCAGAAGCATAACCCAAACTGCAATAGGTGACAAGGAAGGAAGATGGACGACCGTTGTGGCTGCTGCAGTTTTCTTGGACCGACTCGAATAATTGATAGAAAACTTTATATAGAAGCGATGATATACTGGTTTCACCTCTCAGGCTATCTAATTGGGGGTAGATGGAAATGATGGCGACCCAACAGCCCATAATAGTGTTGAAGGAAGGCACAAGGCGAGAGAGGGGTAAGAGCGCACAGTACAGCAACATAATGGCTGCGAGGGCAATAGCTGATGCAGTGAGATCTACACTCGGTCCAAAGGGTATGGACAAGATGCTCGTTGACAGCATGGGCGATGTGATAATAACGAACGATGGAGCGACCATACTGAAGGAGATAGACGTGGAGCATCCAGCTGCAAAGATGATGGTGGAGGTGGCGAAGGCACAGGATGAGGAATGCGGAGACGGCACGACAACCGCAGTGGTTCTGACTGGTGAGCTACTGAAAGTTGCGGGAGAGATGCTTGAAAAGAATATCCATCCAACCATAATATCCAGAGGCTTCAAGATGGCATCCGACAAGGCTGTCGAGATACTGAATTCGATAGCAAAGCCAATAAAGAAGGATGACACCGAAACCTTAAGGAACATAGCGATAACAGCTATGGCGAGCAAGGGTGCGAGCGCAGCAAAGGAGATGCTCGCGGATCTCGTGGTGAAGGCAGTGAGGATGGTTGCGGAAGAGATCGATGGAAAAACCTTTGTGGATCTGGATAACATCCAGATAACCAAGAAGCAGGGTGGAAGCATCAGCGATACCCAGGTCATAGAGGGTATAATCCTCGATAAGGAAAGGGTTCACGAGGGGATGCCGAAGATAGTCAAGAATGCAAAGATAGCTCTGGTGAATGCTCCCTTTGAGGTAAAGAAGACGGAGGTCGATGCCAGGATACAGATAACGGATCCATCTCAACTCCAGAAGTTCTTGGATGAGGAAGAAGCGATGCTGAGAAAGATGGTCGAGAAGGTGAAGAGTGCTGGAGCGAATGTACTGATATGTCAGAAAGGTATAGATGATATAGCTCAGCACTTCCTTGCAAAGGAAGGTATCTATGCGGTCAGGAGGGCAAAGAAGAGCGACATGGAGAAGCTCGCCAAGGCTACAGGAGCGAAGATCGTATCCAACTTGGATGACCTGACGCCAAAGGATCTCGGTAAGGCAGGTGTTGTCGAGGAGAGGAAGATCGGAGACGACAGGATGACCTTCGTGATGAACTGCAAGAATCCAAAGGCTGTGTCCATACTTGTGAGAGGAGGTACGGAGCACATAGTCGATGAACTCGAAAGAGCCCTGCATGATGCTCTATCGGTGGTAAAGGTTGCTCTGGAGGATGGCAAGATAACGCCGGGCGGAGGTGCGGCTGCTGCTGAGATAGCGACAAGACTCAGAGAGTACGCACCCACGGTTGGAGGAAGGGAGCAGATGGCAATAGAGGCATTCGCCGATGCAATAGAGATAGTACCAAGGACCCTGGCAGAGAATGCGGGACTTGATCCAATAGATATAATGATAAAGGTGAGGGCTGCGCACAAGAAGGGCGAGAAGTACGCGGGTATAGATGTTGAGACCGGAGATATCGCTGATATGATGAAGAAGAACATCATAGAACCCCTCAGGGTGAGCACCCAAGAGGTGAGATCTGCTGCAGAGGCGGCGATAATGATCCTGAGAATCGATGATGTCATAGCTGCAAAGAGCACCGAGGAGAAGGGGAAGGAGACCGGAAAACCAGGAGAAGAGGAGACGGAGTTTGACTAAATCTCACTAATCTTTTTCTTAATTTTTTAGGAGGAGTGGGTGAGTCAGGCGAGACAATCTAAATTAATTTAGCAATATATAAAATCTGATAAAACAAAAATCGAGAAGAAACCTCTATTCTTGAGTTAAGTGAAATCGAGTAGCAACTCAGGGAAAGAATTTTAAAACAGAAGAATTCATTACGGGTATGAATCAAAAACAGGAAAAGGAAAAGCGAATGTGGGGGTTGGGTTTCCTTGGTTTTCTGGGACTTCTGGGATTCCTAGGATTCGGATTCCATAACCCCTGGCAGTTATTCCTGTTCTGTCTATTCGGCCTTTTTGGGTATTTCAGATACTACAATGAGAAACTAAAACATCTTTGGTGGTTTGGGATAATCGGTTTGATCGTAGCGATACTGGGAGTTACTGGCATGATAAAGGTGTAAGAATGATGCACTGCCTGTTAATGCAAGCTCGCGAACAGTGGAAGGAATACCAGCGATACTATGGACATGAGCTTGATGAGTATGTTGAGGGAGGGGCCAGCGGTATCCTTACAGGGATCCCCAACCGTATCACCTATAACAGCTGATTTATGAGCATCGCTACCCTTTCCACCCAGATTACCTTCCTCTATGTACTTCTTTGCATTGTCCCAAGCTCCTCCGGAGTTTGCCAGAAAAACCGCCATCAGAAAACCTGTTACGGTAGATCCGGTGAGC
>QMTN01000114.1 GCA_003651105.1 Thermoplasmata archaeon | reverse complement strand
CGTATACTGCTCCCCTATGCCCAGGCGCTCGATCCCACACGATGATTTTAACTCCCTGCTCCGCCCAACTACGGACTACCGGCGCAATGGAGACAGCTTTCATGTTCTCCGTCCAGTTCCAGATGATTTGGCCCTCCACTCCATTAACGGCCAGATTGAGGTACGTCCACTCATACCTGTACTCAACAGCTTGTTTTACCTTCACCCCGCATGGTGCCCACACCCTTCGGGTTTGGCCTATCAGGCCGACACGCATTTCATCTGCCCAATACACCTCCTGGGGCCCACCGACGCCAGCCAGATGCAGTTGCTCAGTGAGCCCCCTTTTTCCAGGCAGCCTGCTCTGCAGCAGAAGCCTTGGCAGACCTGGGGCGGGGAAGACCCAGCGCATGCCCCAGTAGGTGTACTCCACTCCATGCGCCTCTTGGGGCCGACTTATGATAATACTGGATCAATTCCCCATCCTTTCTCTTAACCTTTCTTTTAAGGCAATCATCACAGTGTATGGTATAGCTGCTGATCGTCTCCGTCCCATCCAGAGCAACTGCTATCTTGCCGGGTATCACTCCCTTGAGGAAGACCTTTCATCTTGAACCCCTTTGACGATACAGTTGAAATGATATACCCTCTTGACAGGACTTCTCAAAATTTCGAGTGGGAATAGAGATGGGAAATAAACGTAGATGAGTGATAGATGCTGAGAGGGATCATCAAGAAAAGAGAACATACCCCTCCCTCCTCATCTACTCCCCAGGTCACTTATTGAGATTTGATCTGAGGCATATCCCACCACCCCAAGGGATAAAGCTCAGCTTGTATCCCATATTGAGGAACCTCTCCTCTCAAACAGAGGGAAACCCTCTCTGAGGAGATCCACAACCTTCTGCTGCGTATATCCATATATCCTGTAAAGCTTCAGATTTAGCTTCACAAAGGCCCAAAAGAGATTGAAGGCCATGACCATTATCCACTGTATAACCTCTATCGCCCTTGGGTGGTGGTGGAAATTATGCCTCAGATGCCAATTGCTCTTCTGATCTCTGTGTCCATTGTTCTCAACCTCCCATTCCTGCCATAGTAGCTGATTTATCTGTTTAGCAGTGGCACGACTCTTAGGTATCGTTGTGCCACAATATCTCACCCTCTCGCACCATTGTATCTTCCCTTCCTTTTCAACCCTTACTATCTCCCATATCTTTATCCCTCTAAGAGGGTAGCTCAAGGCTAAAGATTTATCTATCTCCTCTATGTCCCATGCCTTATGAGGCAGCCCATACTCATCATACCATACTATGGGATCAACCAGCTTACTTAATCCCTCTATCTCCTGGATTATCCTGGAGTGGTTCTCCTTCAGCTTTCCTATCACATCTGCTCCCTGATTCAGCGCTTCCCTTATGAAAGGCTCATTGAAGTTGAGCGCATCAACAAGATAGACTCCCACGAATCCTTTCCCGTAATATCTGCCTATCTCTCTGACCGTTCTCCTTGCTGCACTCTGCTCCCCCTCCTCTCCCTTCTCCGTATGTCTTTGCTGCTCAATCCATATTATGGGTTTAACATCACACCCAACTATCTGGGCTATCACAGACCTATGATAATACTGAACCAGATCTTTCTCTCCCTTCCTGACTCTCCTTGTGAGACACTCATCACAATGGACGGCATAGCTCTTTATCGTCTCTCTCCCGTCCAAGGCGACTGCTATCTTGCCGGGTATAACTCCCTTGAGGAAAACCTTGTTCCGTCTCATCTTCTTCACCATCCTCACTACAGACTTCTTTATATGATGCAGAGATAGCCGCTGTGCCACATATCCTATCTCATTAAGGCTGAATCTCCCTCTGCCATCTTTGAGGAAGAATTTATCTAATCTCCCCTCCTGAACCTCCATATGTGCTCTTCTCAGAGAACCCCACCTGAGGATGATGCAGAAGAAGAGGGTTATGAAGACGTTCTTACTCGAAACTTTTTTCCATCTCCTATCATCATCCATCCCCTTGACAACGCTGCCGAAATGGTATACCCTTTTGATGTATCCTATAAACTGTCTGAAAACCCTTTTGCTGATGCTCGCTTGTTTGCTCATTAGTAACCTCCTGTTGATGGGATTTGAGTAATATTTTCCCATTAACAGGAGGTTTTTTCAACTGTGATTTAAGCTCATATCTCGCGAATTTCCCCTTCAGCCTGCATGATTCCTCTCTCCAATCCTCATCTACATCCTCTCAAAACTTTTGCGAAGTTCTACGCAAGGGCAAAGTTGAGTCGAGTCGCTTCCGATGTGAAGCGGTGATAGTAACTATTGCATCGATAGGTTTGTTTGCCATTGACATGACTGTATTTGATGGACCAATTAGAGCCGCAAAAGTATTACCATCATATAGAGAATACCGTTTCCCCTGATTCATCTCCAGTTTGGGAAAGGGACATGGGAACCAACTCTCTCCTCCATCCTCGCTCATATAGATGCAACTTGCATTCACTCCCGCTACCCCCGCATATATCACATCAGGATTGATAGGGTCGATCAGAATCCTACGCACAAACCACCCTCTCGGTATCACCAGCCCTCTCCTCATCAACTTCCATCTCTCCCCCCCCATCGACGCTCTTATACTCTGCCACAGGCATACAGGATATCGGTATGGTATGGATCAACTGCTACCTGATAGATCAAATCATCGCTTATCTTCCTCCAATCCTCCCCTGAATTGACGCTCTTGAAGGTGTGGGCAGGTGAGGAGGCCACGTTGGCAGCCGAGATGGCATATAGTATCTCAGGTCGTTTGGGATCTATAGCTAGATGGGCGGGCGAGCCGAGAGTAGGCAGATTCGACATCTCATCCCATCTCCTCCCTCCGTCTTCGCTTTTGAACTTCCCTGCGTAGATGATCTTAGGGTTCAGGGGATTGATGACGATCGAGAAGACGGTGGTTTTCAGATCCAATCTCACCCAGCTTTCCACTCCATCGGTGCTTTTATAGGCTCCCCCTTCGGTTCCGACGTATAGGATCCGGTTATCTTTCGGATCGATGGCGATGGAGTATATCCAGGCTAACGGATCGATCCCTTTGCCTATTTTCCACCAGCTTCTGCCGCCGTCCTCGCTCCTGTAGAGGCCTTTGT
>QMTN01000113.1 GCA_003651105.1 Thermoplasmata archaeon | reverse complement strand
TTTTACAGATATAATCTGGCCGCCCTTGAGTTCACCATCTGGTGTACTTATATTTAGTTTATCTGTTATATCTTCTCCGTCCGTCACATTAACCACTGTCCATTCCACATCAGACCAATTTATGTTTCTTTGGGTGGGTGATCCCACAGTTATTGTACAATTTTTATCGCTGGGATCTGCTGTTAAGGCTACAGAGGGTGTTGCGGTTGGTGCTCCCGTCATCATTCCTGAAACGTAGATGTATACGACCGCTGCTATGGCTACTGTTATCGCTACCATCAGGATCACGCCTATCACTGCCGAGACAGCCTCTCTACTTTCCACAAACTTCCTATTCGCCTTCATACTCTATCCCACTCCTCCTAGTTCTCCAGCCTCTTGCGGAAGTATAAGATTTGTGGTATTTATATGTTTCGTTCTGCATCAGCTTCTTTTACGCTGTAAGATATTTCCTCCTTATCTCTTCCATAAACATCTCTATGTCAACTAAGTGCTCCCTAACTATCTCCACAATTTTTTCGGTATCGAGCTTCTCATATCTATGAACAAGAAAATTCCTGAACCTTGCCATCAAAGCCATCTTGCCTGCTAGGTTCTCGGATAAGATTTTATTCTCTCCAAGAACCTTGAACATATCTGCGTAACTTTCCGCTCTCCTAAATCTCTCTGAAGATATGATGTGATTGGCTATATCTATGCACGCCTCTATCATCTCAAACAATGAGAATTTGAGTGCCTGGTAATCCTTATAGCTGTTTTCCAGATCCTCTGGCTCAATATCAGAGTAATTGTCCTTAATGAAATTAAGATTCCTCTCTATTATATCAAACTTCCCCTCTATGAGATCTCTATCGATCATTTTTAAACCTCAATTTATCATATTCTAAAAAGTATGGTTTCATATCGATGTAAGTCTTTGTGATGAATGTTTCGAATTTTACCCTCTCCTTTTCGTCTCTTGAAAGTATCAATTTGCCGTATCTCAAAACCTGATTTAGAAATCTTATGGGCTTATTGTTCAACACAACGACTTCCACATTTTTTACTTTAGCCTCTCTTTCTATCTCCTCAGACAGTCTTGCCTCATAGAAAACATCTGGCTTGAAATCCCTTGACAGGTATACACCCACATCTATATCGCTTCTCTCATTATAATCTCCTCTTGCCCTGGATCCGTATAGATATGCAAATAGTATTTCCCCGTGTTTCTCTAGAACCTTTTCTATCCTTTCCATCATCATTCCAGCTAACCCGTACAAGAAGATTAAGGTTTCGATGACCAATTTGACTTTTTCAGATACTTTATCCCTATCGACCATCCTTAAACCCCATCCCGATGCATACATTCATATATTTCCTCTCTGATTTGAGAATGGGAGGATCATGGAGGATGAGATTTCTTCATATGTAGACGAGATACTATCAGCCGTTGGTGATGATCTCGATCTGAGCAGGGAGGAGATCGAGAAAGAATTCAGGAAATTCCTGGAGTATGGCGTACCTCCGGATCTAGCCAAAAGGAGCTTGGTAAAGAAATTCGGTGGCGATAGATCCGGAAGGAAACTCCTCAAGGATGTCAGACCAAACGAGAGGAATCTCAACCTGATCTGCAAGGTCATCACGAAGAATGTGAAGCAGATAAGCGTGAGGGGAGAGAGCAGGATCATCCACTACGGCTTGCTCGCTGACGAGAGCGCGATCCTTCCTTTTACATCCTGGAGATCGAGCTTCCCGGCTGAAAAGGGTGATGTCGTGGAGATAAGGAATGCATACTCCAGGGAATGGCATGGGAATGTGCAGATAAACATGGGGGAGAGAACATCCATCAAGAAACTCGAGGAAGATGTTCTTCCGGATCTCCATCAGGAGCCAAGGAAATGCAAGATAATGGATATCTACAAGACCTTTGGTCCCCTGGAGCTGAAGGTGAAGATAATGGATATAGCGGAAAAGGATATCGAGATAGGAGGAGGGAAGAGGAGGATATACTCTGGTATACTCGCAGATGATACGGGGAAGGCGCAGTTCACAGCATGGCACGATTTCGATCTCAAGAAGGATGATGTGATAAATATAAGGGGATGCTATGCCAGATTCTGGAAGGGAATACCCCAGGTTATCCTGGATGAGAGGACGGAGGTCAAGAAGCTATCCGAAAAGATGGAAACAACCTCCCCGGTTCTACCTCTTCACAAGTTGGTTGAACTCAGGGGAGGACTTGATATAACCGCGGAGGGCACGGTGATAGAGATAAAGGAAGGATCCGGTTACATAGAGAGATGCCCGGAGTGCAGGAGGTTGATGAGGAACGGGGAATGCAGGATCCATGGCAAGATCAAGGGTATAGCTGATCTGAGACTCAGGCTCGTTCTGGATGATGGGTTTGCGGGTATAGGGGTTATCCTGAACAGGGAGCTTACCGAGAAGCTGATAGGCAAGAGTCTGGAGGAGTGCAAGAGGATAGTCGAGACCGAGGGGAGGGAGAAGCTGTTGGAAGATATAAGCTCTTCTCTCCTCACGAGGAGGATAAGGGTCAGGGGTAACGCATTCGGAGATGAGTTTGGAACCACGCTTATAGCGAGATCAGCAGAGATCCTTAATGAAAACCTCAGGGAGGAGGCAGAAAAGCTACTGCAGATGCTGGAGGGAGAGAGATGAGAAGAGAACCGGCATGGCGAATCTTCGCAAACGAGTATAACTCATCTTCAGCGGTGATCAGGGGATCTGGAGAGAGAACCCCGTCCTACGTCATCACTCCTATAGGTGCCAAGGTGAACAGGTTGTTCGTGGTTGGCGTACTCACAGATGTCGAATCCCTTTCCGGAGAGAACGAGCTGATAAGAGCTCATATATCCGATCCCACCGGCGTTTACACCCTTTACTCTGGACAGTTTCAACCAGATGTGACAGCAACCCTCTTGAATACGGATATCCCCTCCTTCCTCGCCTTCGTTGGAAAGGTGAGGATCTTCGAACCAGAGGAGGGGGTCATCTATCTATCGGTCAGACCAGAAGCTGTTTACGAGGTCGATGCGGATGCAAGGGATAGATGGATCCTCGAGGCCTGCAGAGGGACGTGGGAGAGGATAAATGCCATGAAGGAAGCCATGAGCCTGAGCCAGCCATCCG
>QMTN01000112.1 GCA_003651105.1 Thermoplasmata archaeon | reverse complement strand
GGCGAAGGATGAGTACGGAGCAGAAAGCAACTGGTCCGATCCTCTCAAAATTAACTGTCCGGTTAGCGTCGATGCTCCAGCAAACGGATACGGGATTGACGATATCTTTGGAATCGAACCCTCAGATGAATCATCCAGTGAAGAATCCATAGACCTTCCAGTTGTTGAACCAATAGGCTCTGAGGTTACTGATGACTCGGTTACACTCAAGGCAATCCTAGTAGATGATGGCGGAGAGCCATGCTACTGTTACTTCGAGGTATGGCTCGATGGATCGTATTACAACGATTTCTTTGCCGGAATCCATCAATCTGGAGAGACCTTCACCTATACCATCTATGGCCTTGAGCCAGGAAATACCTACTCATGGAGAGCATACGCAGAAAACACAGCTGGAAAGGTTTACAGTGAAACAAAAGCTTTACCTGTATCTACATCCGAAGAAGCAAATAACATCTAGTAACATCTCCTTCTATCCTATTTTTGATCCCAGAAACCTCTCGTCCTTGCATACTGAACCTCTGCCTTCCATATTTCTTTTATCAATCTCTCCCTCTCTTCCTCCGACCTCACTAGATCCAGAAATCTGAAATTCCTCAGAATCCTGGAAGCTGAAACAACGCCTATACCCCTGCCGGCCAAGGTTAAGATTGCATATTTCCCATGCGAGACAACCAAGCTGGCCGAGGATGATAACCTCCTGACAACCTTCCTTTCCTCACCACTCAACCTCTTCTTCAGATCTGGAATCTCTTCCGAAATAACGCCTATCCTTATCGCCCCGCATCTCTTGCACCTGGGTCTATCATCGATCCTAGAAACCCTCGTCCTCCATCTTGAGAAGCAGTTCAAACAGATCAGCTCAACCTCCTTTTCTTCCAACCTCTTTTTCAGCATCGAAAGGATGGCTCCCTCCGGATACCTTGGAAGCATCAAGCCCCTGGATAATTCCTGGGATAGTTCCGAGAACTTCGAAAACCTCTGGATAACTACCTTGATCTCCCCCCTCCTTATCTTTTCTATCACTTCCCTGCATCTCTCCACGTCCATCCTGTCCCAGATCACCTTATCTATAGCCTCCTCCATGACAACGGTTCCATCAAAGATATCTAAGAGCTTTCTTCCGCCCGTATCGCTGAAATCCTTGGTTATCGCTCCAAACTTTCTCGCAACATGGAGCAGGTACCATCTCAGAAAGGTAGAGTTTTTGATCACCAGCCTGAGCAGATGCTCGAGAGACTCCGGATCGATCTTTCTCAATGTTTCCTCAATGAGATTTCCATCTGCCCTGCGTCCAAACTCGAGGACTATCCTGTAAGGATCGCTCCCCATCTTTACGCTTTCACCCATCCTCTGTGCCAGCAGGGATGACAAAACCCTTCCCAAGGTCTCATTTACCTTCGTTCCGAAACAGCAGTTCACAACCCCTATATTTCCGTCGGTCTCTATGGTTATGGTTCTGTCATCGGGTATCTCTATATATCGAGTGGATTTGATGAATTCCTCAACCTTAGATAGATCCTCGCATCTACAGGGGTATCTCTCGATGATCCCTTCCTTCAATTTCCTCCTCAACCTCCCAACCTCCTGTGCAACCTCAAACGGAACGGGTATGTCCTCGCCAACCCAGGAAGGCACCTTCCCGACATCCCTAACCGGATTCACCATTATCCTGTCATCCTCTATCCCCACAACCTTCCATCCTCTTCCCTGTAGGATAAAGCTTTCTCCTTCGAAGATGTTGCTGACAACAAAACTCTCATCGAGCGTTCCTATCCTCTTCCTGGTCGTGATATCTATCACCGAATAGGTCTTTTCATCCGGTATCATGGAAATATTCTCGATGAAGTAGAGTCTCGATCTCTTCTTGGAGCTTATCAATCCATCCTTGAAGCCTATCCTGCCTTCTTCAGCTAACTGGTTTATAACCCTTTGAAACACTCCTCGATCAAGATCTCTAAATGGATAAGCTCTCCTGATTATCTCGAACACCCTTTCCGAGGGTATCTTCCTGTACTCCAATGCTATGGATATCAGCTGGTTCGCAAGTACCAGCAAAGGATTTTTCCTTATTCTCGTCTCCTCCAGTTTCCCCTCCAAAGCCCTCTTTGCTATAACTATGCTTTCAAGGAAATCCTCTATGCCCAGTGAAATTATCTTACCCCTCGACACCTCCCCTATCCTATGACCACTCCTACCCACCCTCTGGATAAGCCTAGTAACCTGCCTCGGTGAAGTATACTGGATAACGAAATCCGCATGACCTACATCTATGCCGAGCTCGAGGGAGGATGTACATATCAACGCCTTCAGTTTTCCGGACTTGAACCCATCTTCAGCCTCTATCCTGGAAAGCCTCGAGAGTGAGCCATGATGAACCTCCACCGGAAAATCTCTGTACATGGAACGAAACCTCGATCCGAGGATCTCGGCGGTATCCCTCGTGTTCACGAAGAGGAGGGTTGCCTTGTGTTCGTCTATGATTTCCTTGCACCTCCTTGCGGAGCCCTCTGCCAAACTCTCATCATCCCCTTCTTTCTGAATAAGCTCAACCTCTATCTCCATGCTCTTGCAGAGATCCTCTTCCACTATCCTAACTTCCCTGAATCCATCTCCGGTTAAACCTCCCAGGAACCTCGCAACCTCATCAGCTGATCCAATCGTTGCGGACAATCCAATCCTCTGAAAGCCATACCTCGATATCTCTTCCAATCTTTCCAGCGCAACGGATAGCTGAGCACCTCTATCGTCATCCGCTATCTCGTGGATCTCATCGATTATGACCCACCTGACATTCGATAGATACTTCCTCAGCCTTTTTCCCATGAAGAGAATCTGAAAGGTCTCTGGAGTTGTTATGAGCATGTCGGGCGATCTCCTCGATTGCCTGTACCTTTCTGTCTGAGGGGTATCCCCATGCCTTAGCGCTATATCTATACCAAGATACCTTCCCATATCAAAGGTTCTCTTGAGCATATCCCTGTTCAGCGCCCTCAGAGGAGTTATGTAGAGTATCGATATGCCCTCCTTTGGTTCTATCTCGAGAAATCTGTGGAACACCGGAAGGATGGCGCACTCCGTTTTTCCCAAGCCGGTGGGAGCTATTATCAGAACATTTACCCCTTCCAAGACTACGGGAATCGCCTTCTCCTGTATGG
>QMTN01000111.1 GCA_003651105.1 Thermoplasmata archaeon | reverse complement strand
GGTTTGATCCGGATATGGCGGATCTGGTTAGAGAACATGATCTTCCCATAGTACTGATGCACATGAAGGGAACGCCAAAGGATATGCAGATAAATCCCTATTACGATGATGTCGTGCACGAGATCATCTCATTCCTTCAAGAAAGGAAGAGCTTTGCCATATCAAAAGGAATAGATGAGGAGAAGATAATAGTTGACCCGGGTATAGGTTTTGGTAAGAGGACCGGAAGAGGTATAGAGGATAACTGCGAGATAATAAGGAGGTTGAGAGAGTTAAAGGTCTTGGGCAATCCTATACTCATAGGACCTTCCAGGAAAACCTTCATAGGTAACGTGTGCGGTGATGGTAAACAACTGCCAGTTGATGAGAGGCTGGAAGGTACCTTGGCTGCAGTTGCCATATCTGTGGTGAATGGTGCAGATATAGTCAGGGTTCATGATGTCAAGGAAGTAAAGAGGAGCTTGAGGCTTATAGATCTCATTGTCAGATGCCAAAAATGAAATAAGGTTATACTTCCTTTTCTCGAGCATGAATCCAGTATGCCCTCTTGACTTCAGGTATGGAAGAGAGGAGATGAAGAGGATCTTCAATGAAGAAGCAAAACTGAACTATCTGCTGAATGTAGAGGCATCTCTCGCAAGAGCCCATGCGAAGCTCGGAAATATACCAATAGAGTGTGCAGAGGAGATATCCAAGAAAGCCTCTACGAGGTACGTCTCTCTGGAGAGGGTCAAGGAGATCGAGAAGGAAACCAAACATGACATAGTTTCTGTTGTGAAAGCTCTAGCTGAGGTCTGCGAGGGGGATGCGAAGAAATATATCCATCTTGGTGCAACATCTTATGATATCGTCGATACCGCTAACGCCTTGCAGTTCAGGGATGCCCTAGATGTTTTGGATGCTCAACTTAAGAAGCTGAGATCGACTCTCGTAAAGTTGGCTAAGAGATATCGGGATACGATCATGCTGGGCAGAACCCATGGTCAGCACACCATACCTATAACATTCGGTCTAAAAATGGCAGTCTATGCCATGGAAGTAAATAGGCATATAGAGAGGATCAGGGATTGCAGAAAGAGATTGCTGGTTGGTAAGATCTCTGGAGCAGTCGGAACAGGAGCTGCATTGGGAAAGCATGCGAAGGAGATTCAGGAGATGGTTATGAAGGAACTTGGACTGAAAGCAGAAGAAGCATCCACCCAGATAGTCGGAAGAGATAGGTATGTCGAGCTCGCGGGAGTATTGGCGAACATAGCAACGAGCATGGAGAAGTTCGCAACGGAAATAAGGAATCTGCAGAGATCTGAGATAGGAGAGGTTGCTGAGGCTTTTGATGTCAAAAAGCAGGTTGGATCATCTACAATGCCACACAAGATGAATCCGATAACATGCGAACAGATCTGTGGACTAGCTAGAGTGATCAGATCTTTATCCCAGGTTGCTCATGAAAATGCCATCCAGTGGCATGAGAGAGATCTCTGCAACTCCTCAAGCGAAAGATTCTGGATTCCCCACTGCTTCATCCTGACAGACTGGATTGTATTCCAGATGAACGAGGTCTTTTCCAATCTTAAGGTTTTTCCGGAGAGGATGAGAGAGAATATTGAGAGATCAAAGGGTATACCCATGGCGGAATCCGTCATGATGCTCCTTGTCAAGAAAGGTATGGCTAGGGAGAGAGCTCATGAGCTTGTGAGGGGGTGCGCCATAGAGGCGCAAAGAAGGGGAACGTGGTTGATAGATGTCCTGAAAAGGGAGAGAGAGATAATGGATTTGGTTAATGAGGATGAGCTGAAGGATGCGCTGAATCCAGAGAACTACCTGGGCAGGGCCAAGGAGATAGTTGATGAGGTTGTGAAGAGATTAGAGGGATAGGATGAAAGGTATGGAGAGACTGCTTTCCAATACCGTCGAGGTTGTTACTGAAGAGGAATTGATCGAGGTTATGGAGATGGAAAGGAAGAGAGCCTATATTGGTTTTGAGCCATCCGGCTTTGCCCATCTCGGGTGGAAGATCTGTGCAAACAAGATCAGGGATTTTCTGGATTGCGGGTTCGATTTCATCATCCTCCTGGCTGATTGGCATGCCTACATAAACGATAAACTGGATGGAGATATGGAGAAGATAAGGATATGTGGCAGATATATGGAAGACTGTTTTGAGGCGATGGGGATAAGCAAGAATAAGGTAAAATTCGTCTATGCAAGCGATTATATCAGCGATTCCAAGTACTGGGAGCTCGTCCTAAAGATAGCGAAGGCAAACTCCATAGCCAGGGTAAAAAGAGCTATGGATATAATGGGAAGGAAGGAGGAAGAGGCAGAGAAGGATCTCTCAAAGCTCTTCTACCCTGTCATGCAGGTGGCTGATATATTCTATCTTGATGTTGATGTTGCATACGGTGGTATCGACCAGAGGCATGCCCATATGCTGGCTAGGGATACCGCAAAGAAGTTAAGGATGAAGAAGCCCGTAGCATTGCACACCCCTCTGCTTCCGAGCCTACAAGCAAGGGGAAGGATGGATCCGATAGATATGAAGATGAGTAAGAGTAAGCCAGAATCCATGATATCCATCCATGATAGCGAGGAAGAGGTGGAGAGAAAGATAAGGAAAGCCTATTGTCCAGAAAGAGAAGTAGAGAACAATCCAATTCTCGATATCTGGAGATACCTCATCTTCCAAGAATTCAAGGAGGTGAAGGTGGAGAGACCCAGAAGGTTCGGTGGTGATATCACATTAAAATCCTTTAAAGAGTTGGAGGAGATCTTTTCAAAGGGTGATCTACATCCCCTGGATCTTAAAAATACAACATCCAAATACATCAACGAGATACTCCGACCGATAAGGAAATATTTTGACTTGCATCCAGATAACCTCGAATTTTTCTTAAAAACAGTTAAATAATAGTTCGTTGTTCTCATAAAGGAGGTGGATGGTATGAAGGTAACCTTTAGCATAATCAAGGCTGATGTTGGTGGCTGGCCAGGGCATGCGAACGTGCACCCAGAACTGATGGAGATAGCAAGGAACAAGCTCCAGATGGCAAAAGAGAGCGGTCTGCTTATCGATTATCACGTCACCCACTGCGGAGACGATCTCGAGTTGATAATGACCCATACCAAAGGCGTGGATAACGAAGAGATCCACGGGTTGGCATGGGAGACCTTCAAGGAGGCAACGGAAAGGGCAAAGGAATT
>QMTN01000110.1 GCA_003651105.1 Thermoplasmata archaeon | reverse complement strand
CACATCTGCCATCTCTATGATCCTCTCATCAGCGTATCTTCCTGTAAGGATGATGTTTGTTTCCTCTGGCTTCGATCTCAGAAGATCCAGGAGTTCTTCCACGCTTACAAGACCAATGGACGTTGCAAGGTTTACCTCATCTAAGATCATGAGGAAGGGTTTCTCTCCGATCTTTTTCCTTGCAAAGGTTAAAGCCTCTCTTGCTCTCCTCTTATCTTCTTCCTTAGGATTGGAAAGGTCAACAAAATCCTCTCCACCAAACTGATATATCTCGTAATTCGGAAGCAAATCCCTTGCCATGAACTCTCCTACCATCTTGTAGCCCTTCATGAATTGAATGATAATAACCTTCTTTCCATGTGCCACACTCCTTAAAGCTATACCCAGCGAAGCTGTCGTTTTTCCCTGACCATCTCCGGTGAAAACAATTATCCTTCCTTTCATGCAACCACGCACTCGTTCCATCCGCATTCCTTGCAAACTATACAGTTCCCCTCATGTACAAGGTATATGCTTCCGCATATCGGACATCTCTCCACCCTCCCTCCTCTTCTCGGGATCGACTCCCTTTCCATCGCTTCGTGTGGCAAGATTACGGGAGGCTTTGCCTCGATATCTTTCCCTTCCTCCTTTATCTTTATGTACTTCTTCATCCATTTATTCTTCTCGAGTATCTCCTTGAGGAGTTTCATGGCATACTTGGATGGCTTTGCCCTGTATCTCCTCTCCTTACCAGATGGAACCGTCAAGACCTGCCTGCTCTTTGAACCATCCCTGTAGATCGTAACACCCTTGCATCCCAGGGCATGCGCAATCATATAGGCTTGCTTGACATCCTCCACGCTGACATCGTTCGGCATGTTTATCGTCTTTGATATGGAATCTGTAGTGGCCATCTGAAGAACAGATTGGGCTACAAGATGATCGAGCCAGTGGATATCATAGGATGTTACAAAAACCTCCTTCAAGTCTTTGGGTATATCATCCAGCCCCTGGATGCTTCCGTAATTCTCTGCAATCCTCTTCAATAATTCCTCGCTGTAGAGCCCCCTCTCCCTCAACTTCTCCTCGAATACCGGATCTACGTAGAAGAAGGATCCAGCGGTTACCTTCTTCTCGTAAACCAAAGCGAAGATGGGTTCGATGCCGTTGCTGGTATCTGCGATCATGGATATCGATCCGGTGGGCGCCATCGTTGTGACCATCGCATTCCTCAAACCATGCTTCCTTATTCTTGTAACAAGCTCGTCCCAGTCCAGGCTCCAGTACTCTCTGTGATAGTATATCTCTACAGGTAGCTTACCTTCAGGATAATCGCTCTCTTCGAATAATGGAAATACACCCCTCTCTCTAGCAAGCCTGATGGATTCATCGTAAGCATGATAGGTTAGAAACTCGGCTAATCTTCGCATGAAATCAAAACCTTCCTCCGAGTTGTACCTTATACCTAGCTTGAACAGGAGGTCAGCGAGTCCCATTATGCCGAGACCGATCCTCCTAGTTTCCTTTGTTGCCTTATCTATAGCCTTTATCGGGTAGTTATTTATGGTTATCAGGTTGTCGAGCGCTCTGGTGACGAGATGGATAACCTCTTTGAACCTGTCCCAGTCGAATTCATACTTATCTCCCTCCCTCTTCACGAGTTTTGCAACATTGATGCTCGCCAGATTGCAGGATTCGTATGGGTATAGCGGTTCCTCCCCACATGGGTTTGTTACCCTTATGGGTCCACCCCTAGCATCTATCAGGACATTCCTCTTATTGATATTATCAAAGAACAGCACCCCGGGATCTGCAGATAACCATGCGTGGTACGCTATGTTGTGAAACAAAGCATTTGCATTGACCTCCTTCCACACCTTCTTGGTTCTTGGATTGATCAGGGGGTAGTTTGCATTGTTTGCAAGATACTCCCAGAAATCTTCCCATATACCGACGGATATATTGAAGTTCTCCAGAACACCCTCGCTCTTCTTGGCTGATATGAACTTCTCTATATCTGGATGCCATATCTCCAAGATGCCCATGTTTGCTCCCCTTCTCACCCCTCCCTGCTTCACAACATCAGATACCGCATCTATGATCTTCATGAAAGATACCGGACCAGATGCCTTTCCCATGGTGGATTTGACAACATCTCCTTCTGGTCTTATCTTGGAGAAGTTTATCCCGGTTCCTCCGCCAGCCTTCTGGATCAGAGCCACTTCCTTGGCTACTTCCATTATCGAGTCTATGCTGTCCTCTACATCGAGCGTGAAGCATGCTGATAACATACCCAACCTTCTTCCGGAATTAACGAGCGTTGGTGTATTGGGAAGAAATACTTGATTTACCATGAGATCGAAGTATCTATCTGCCAGCTCTTCATACTTGTTGAATGCACCACTCTTCAGCATCGCTATAAGCTCATCAAAGCTGACCTTCATCTTTCCTTCATTTGCAAGCTCCTCGTATGCCGAGATGAACCTCTCAAAATGCCATTTCGTGAGATGGTATTTGCCTATGCTCAATTTTCTATCATATGCATCGAGGTTGCTTAGATATGAAGACAGGGCTATGGGAGGATTGTACCCTCCATCCTTGCTATAGATCCTCTCATCGTAAAGTATCTCGGGTAAAACCATCGTTAGGGCAACCCTCTGGAAGAGCTCCCTGGGAGACTCTATTATGTTGCCATCCTCATCCTTTATCAAATACCTGTAAGCCAGTACTCTGAGAGCATTTATGCTGAATCTCTTGTCTATATCATCCAGCCTGTCCTTGTTTAAGATCCTCTTCTTCTCCTCTCTTATTTCCGCCTTCTTCTGCCTGTAGAGGATGTATGCCTTGGCTGTCTTCGCATGACCGTGCTCTATGAGAACCTTCTCAACTATATCCTGTATCTCCTCAACGGTCGGTATCTTCTTGCCACCGTATCTCTTCTCAAGCTCCTTAACCACTTGATCGGAGAGGAACTTAGCTCTTTCCCTATCCCTTCCACCAACCGCTAGAACAGCCTTGAAGATCGCATTGGTTATCTTTTCCTGATCGAAATCAACTATTCTGCCATCCCTTTTCTCTATCTTTGTTATCTTTGCCATAAACAATTACCCCCAATCCTTTCAGAACTCAAGATCCTCATCATTGCCAGAGGCTCAGTGAGGGTTCGCTCATCATCTACCAAACCATATCATCTTCAGGGATTTAAAGCTTCTTTATCCCATTATCTTCCACAAGGT
>QMTN01000109.1 GCA_003651105.1 Thermoplasmata archaeon | reverse complement strand
CTATAGGGCATGCCACCTACCCATACAAAAACAGCTTCCTTGATGCGCCTGGCTACCTTGACGAAATCGTAGATACCCTTCCTGGGCGTTTTCTGCCCAACGTTTAACACAACAAATCTATCCCCAAGATTGTACCTCTCCCTGAACCTCTTCCTCTTCTCCTCCGAGAAACAGAACCTATCCAGATCTATCCCGTTATAGATAACCGTGGACGGTTTCCTCACACCGATGGATCTGAGCTCCCTTTCCGATGTATGGGAAACAGCTATGATGTGGTCAAACCTGTTGTATATCCACCTATAAACCACTCTCCAGAGATTCTCTCCTCCCACCACGTTACCCACGTTTATACTTGGCACCGAGTGGGATGTCAGGATGTTGATACCCTTTGATACCTTGAGCCTGTAAAGGGCGTAGGGACCGAAGGTGTGGAAGTGAAAGATATCGTAATCATTTCCTTTACCGTTCCAATCGATATCCACGATCCTGCTCAGAGCGATGTACAGCTCTCTTGCGAGGGTTGCGCATCCAAGATACCTGAACGCTCCCATATCCTCGACCACGAAATTGATCCTCAGGCTCTCCATGGTATCATAGAGCTTATATTAACAAAGTTTAAAAGGTTCTTCGCCTATTTGTTAGAAGCCATCTGTCGGTGGCTTTTGGTGGAGGAATAGAAATGAGAAGATCGTTATTGGTATTACTGCTTGTGGGTCCTCTGCTACTGCCATCTATTCCGAACACGATCAAGGATATAAGCGGGGATGGTACAACCACAGTAAGATACTATGCGGTGATCGTTGGTGTGGCGGATTATGATAACCTCAATGATCTGGAATGGGCGGATGACAGCGCGGTCGCCCTCTATCTTTCTCTGACCCATCTGGGAGAAAGATGCTTCATGGAATGGAGAAGAGCTGAGATAAAGCTCCTCCTGAGTCCAAAACCAAAAGACCAGTGGAAGGATCTCAAGCTGAATTACAAGGAAGCGAACTTCAGCAACATAGAGAAAGCCATAGGAGAAACCTTTGAAGAGGTTTCTTCCAACATAAACGCCCATGAGGAAAGAGCAAAGGTCCTGATCTACCTTTCGGGACATGGAGCCATCGTGGATGGAAAATCCGCTTTCTGTCCAAAGGATGCTTTACCTAGAGGAGATAACCACATCAGTGCAGAGCTCTTCACGAGGTGGCTGGAGAGGGGCGTGAGGAGGATAGATGAGGATAAGAGGGACAGGATACTGATAGATATCATCCTCGATTTCTGCCATTCCGGTGGATTTGCGGGAGCGGGTAATCTTCAAGGTGGTTTGTCGGATTCCTGTCGGGTTCCCGGCTGTGGCAAGAAACCCGATCCGCTGAGAAACCTTGCTACTAGCGGTTTACTGAAAGATAAGATCGTTGTTCTGCAAGCCTGCATGAGGGATGAGGTAACGGTAGAGGAAAAAATGGGTTGCGTCTTCCTTCCGCCAAGGAATCCTTTCTACAACTGCTGGGTCAGACCTTTTCAGGGTTTCTGCTGGTTCACGAACGAGATCCTCAGGGAGATCAACACCGCACCTGGTGACATGTCCATAGAGGAGATCTTCGAGAGGATAGGGAACAGATACAGATGGGAAGTGAAACCCTACGTTATCCATCTGGAAGCAAAGCCGTATCTTGGATCCCAGCATCCCGAGATGTACGATGGTCATCCAGATAGGGAGCAGATCCTGGTAAAGCCAACCCTCGTGGCGAGCATCTCCAAACCGGAAAGGGGTCAGGTGTATCTGTTCAACAGGAAGATCCTTCCCTTCTTTCCAGATAGGGCATTGATAATAGGCGATGTGGATGTGGAGGTTGATGCGGTTGGAGTGGAGTATGTGGAGTTCTATATCGATGATCGGTTGATGTTCATAGATTATCATCGTCCATTCTCATGGAGATGGAGCGGAACCTATCTTTTCAGCCACAGGATAAGGATTATCGCTCACGATTTCTCAGGAAATACTGTGAGTGATGGGGTTCCGGTGATCGTCTTCAATATCGGTAAATCCAACAATCCTCCGGAGCCTTCCATCGTCGAGCCTTCAGATGATGCTCTGCTCTCCAACTGCGCACCAGATATCGTTCTCGTTCAAGATAGAGGAATCGTGATAAGGGCTGTTGATCTAGGTCTAGAAGATGATATTGCCTGTGCGATCTTTGAGTACTCCGTCGATGGAAGGAACTGGTCGATCATAGGGATGGATGATAATGGAGGTTTTGAAGGTGGTCTTCTCAGGGAAGGCGAGAACCTTAAGGCTGGAAGGGAAGGCTGGACAGTCGAGTGGAACCTTTCGGGACTTGATGAGGGTATCTACTACATAAGGGTGAGGATGGTTGATAGGGAAGGTAACGAGGGAGAGGATGTGATAAAGGTATACTACGATCCCACTCCTCCGAGACCTTTCATAGCCTTCCCGGATGAAGGCGCAACCATCCGAGGCAGGGTACCTGTAGAAGTGGAAACCGAGGATGAGGACGTCAAGTGTGCATTCGTGACCTGCACCTATATCACGAACAGTTCTTATTTCGAGCAGAAAGACCTTGGAAACCTGAGACAGCGCGATGTCGGACCGGATGGAGATGATGGAATAAACAGATACTGTACACCCACATCTGTCGCGAATGCGCTGAAGAGATTGGCGAGAACAGATAACAGATTGTATCCGGGAGGTGCCGGGGCGAACAGGGACCTGTCCATGGCAAGGGAATTGTCTCGAAAGATGCGAACAGATAGAAATACCGGCACGAACACCTTGATGAGGCTACACTTTCCCTTCGATCTCGGGATTTCCGATACGGTGGAGGGGGCGTTGAGGGATTATCTGAGGGAGTGAGGAGTTGGCTGTAACAATCCGACCGGATACACGGTTACCGCATACCCATCCGTCTACACCATAAATGTGAGCGTATCACCTGAAAGATGGATCCCGTTCTTCTCCTTGGCCAGCTGGAAAGCTTATACGCATGAGCTTGCAAGGGGAGAGAGCGTGATAGTTGATATCCATATGTGGGACTGGGGAGGTGATAACAAACCTGGAACCGACGACGATAACGTACTCGGAGGACATACCCTCACTGGAAGGAGTTTTAACCTGAACAGGAATGCAGATGGGAGCTATGATTGCGATTTCGTGGATCCATCCACCGGCGGAGTGATAAGGACGAGGTGGAAGGAGTTCAACGGATTCGGTGCGGTTAGATACAACGGTGATTGG
>QMTN01000108.1 GCA_003651105.1 Thermoplasmata archaeon | reverse complement strand
TAGTAGCTCTAATGGTGCTTATAGGAATTTGGTTGACCCACAGGGAGAAAGAGAAACCTTCTCCCGAAGCGAATGTAAAGATGGAAAGACATGTGAGTAGACCTGCAGTTGCAAGGGTTGCTCCGAGCAAGCCAAAGGTGGAAGAGAAGGATGATTTGACATTTGAGGAGTTCAACAGGCTGCTGGACGAGTATTTCAATGATGAAGAAGTGAAGGCGACGAACTCTGGAGAAGCTGAGGTTGAGGAGGAGCCTGTGGGGCTTGATGAAGTGGAGGAAAAGGCAGATAAAGAGGTGAAAGAGGAAGGGAAGGATGAAGATGCAGAGAAACTGATACAGCAGATACGGTATGAACAACTGGCAAGACTTCTGCCTCGCCACGAGGAGCTTCAACAGGAGTATCACGATCTTCAGAAGATGTGGGGTTATATCCAGAGCCTGCCACCTTGTGAGGAGGTGGTCATGTTCCACAAAAGGGAACGTGAGATATGCGAAGAATGGATCGAGGTGCTAAAGGAATTAGCGAGACTATTTCCCGAAGCAGTTATTTATAAACCTAGGACTCCGGATTCGCCAGGCTACTCCAGCATAGATTATCGAAAGCTCCGCGCGCTTGTTGGCGGGCGGTTGCCCGTAGAACCTTATTTCAGACCGTGAGCTTAAATCAGACTTCTAATAAACAGGATGGGGAAGAGAAGACATCTCGGATCTTCTTCCTCTGTGGGTGTTCGCCGATAAGGAGGTTAGGTATGAGAATGAGGTTGATAGCAATAGGAATCGTTCTGTTGATGGTCATAGGCCTGTGGTTAGGACTGGCATGGAGGAGGAATGAAAACCTCGTCTCCAATGCGAAAATAAAGGTGGAAAGCCATATAAGGACACCTGCAGTCGCGAAGGTAGCTCCCACTAGGCCGAAGAGGGAAGGGAAAAAGGATGATCTCACATTCGAGGAGTTCAACAAGCTGCTTGACGAATATTTCGATGAGGAGACGAAAGCGACATCCTCCACCGAAGCAAAGGTTAATGAGGAGCCCATAGGGCTGGCGACCTTTGATGAGGTGAGAGATGAAGAGACGAAGGAGGAAGAGAAAAAAGATGAGAATGCAGAGAAGCTGATGCAGCAGATACGGTATGAACAACTGGCTAGACTCCTCCCTCGATACGAGGAGCTTAATATAGAATACATGGAGTTACAGCTCATGCGAGATGATATCCACAACTTAGCAGAAATGGAGGCTTTTCACAAAAGAGAGCATGAGATATGCAAAGAGTGGGATAAGGTGCAAAGGGAGTTGGCAAGGCTATTTCCCGAGGCTTGTGCTTACAAGCCCTATGAGGGGCCGGATTCACCGGGCTACTTCTCAATGGATTATCGTAAACTTCGGGAGCTTGTTGGTGGACGTTTACCGCCAGGAACGGGTGATGGCGCCTATCTTAATGAACTTGCAGCTCAGATAAATCGCAAAATGAAAATGAGGAGATGAAAATCTTAAAAAGGGGGCGACATATGGCTATCACACAGAGAGGCTGCCTTCTACCTGCAATCGGCCTTGACAGGATAGGGGAAAAGATGGGGTCAAAAGATGAAACGTCCGGATCACAGAGGTCCGACAGAGATGGAAGATGATTCCATCTTCATAGAACTGGTCAACAGATACTGGGACGTGATCCGAAACTTCCTCACATCCTCCATCCTCCATGACGACTGGCAAGAAGCCGAAGATGTGACCCAAGAGGCATTCTGCATAGCCTATCGGAAACTGAAAGATCTGAATGACCCCTCAGCCTTCCCAAACTACGTAGGAAAGATAGCTTACAACATCGCTAAGAAGAGACTGAAGAAGAAAAACGGAAAAGGGATAAGCTACGTCTCCTTCGATGAGGTCGACCCGAGAGAACTTGCGGTGTCAAGCGGAGAAGATGAAATGCTGAAAAGAGAAATGGTGAAGGAGATCATAAGGGCGATAGATGAGCTTCCCGATGGTGAAAGGGAGATACTGAGGGAGTATCTTCTGGAGGAGAAGGGATATAGGGAGTTGAGCCGAGAGCATGGGCTGTCATATCATGCGGTTGTGATGCGAGTGAGAAGGGCAAAGGAGAAGGTGAGAGAGAAGGTTCTCAAGAGGTTGAGCGGTGTTGTGATTTTGCCCTGGAGGAGAATCGGGGGGATGGTCAGATGTATGATGGAAGGTGTCACGGCGAAGGTAGCGATAACGGGAATGGTGACCATGCTGGTTGCAGGGGCGGGAGTGGGGATATGGATGAGCCATCATGGGGAGGAGAGGGCTACACTGAAAGCTGGTGAGGAGAAAGTTGAGAGGCAAGCGAGTGTGGGAACGGCAGCGAGGGTGGTGAGGAAGTCAGGGGAGAAGGAGGAGGATGAACTCACATTTGAGGAGTTCAACAGGTTGATTGACAGGTTGCCGGATGGATATTCTGATGATGAGGCGGTCACGGCTCCTGAGGAGAAAGCCGAGGACGATAGGGGAAGGGATGGATCGATAGGTGCGGATGAGACCACTGATGAGGGGACAAGGGTGGAAGGAAGTGGTGGAGAGGTCGAGCGGTTGATACAGCAGATACGGTATGAACAACTGGCTAGACTTCTCCCCCGTTTTCTAGAGCTTCAACAGGAGTATCACGATCTCAACAAGTATGTGAGGCCTTATATCCAAAGCCTACCAGGTGATAGTGAGGAGAGAGTGGCGTTCCACAAAAGAGAAGCAGAAATATGTAAGGAAGAGGAGGAGATAATGGTGGAATTAGCGGAGTTGTTTCCCGAAGCAGTGGTTTATAAGCCCTACGAGGGACCGGATTCACCGGGTTATTTCTCGATAGATTATCGAAAACTCCGAGAGCTTGTTGGCGGACGGTTGCCCATAGAACCCTATTTCAGACCGTGAATCTAAAGGGGAAGGAGATGATGCTTCTTCCCCCAGGTATTGTGATTTGATCATGCTTCAGCGCTTTATGCGGACAATCGGCGATCATCTGTCCCTGGTGGTTCTCATCTCTTTAACGCTGCTGGAGATTCTCATCCTGATCCCTTATGTCCTCCACAACAATCTCCATGCCTTCGACGCTATCGGACACTATGCCGCCGTGCTCTTTATGAAGAGACACCTGTTCCCCTATCCTTCCGGGTGGAATCCCTATCACTATGCGGGATATCCTTTAAATGTTTTCTATCACCCCCTCTTCAGTTATCTCGTCTGTCTTTTAAGTTTCCTGGTTCCCTTTCT
>QMTN01000107.1 GCA_003651105.1 Thermoplasmata archaeon | reverse complement strand
TAGCTGGAGAGAGTATTGCAAGAAGCTTGGAAGAGGATGATATCTCCATCTTGAAGGATTATGAAAATGGATGGAGGAGAGAGCTCGGAAGGAAGCTCAAGAGGAATTACATGATGAAGGAGATAGCATCCCGCTTCGATGATAAAACATTCGATAAGCTCGCCGAATCCCTTCAAGGTGTGGATTTCGAGGATTTCAGCACCTATGGGCTCATAAAAGCCTTGGTAAAAAAGCATCCTTCCTTACTGATAAAATTAAAACCTCTGTTGGGTTTAAGGTAATTGGATGAGATGGGGACTGATAGTAAAGCCAAACGATGAAGAGGCAGAGAAGCTAGCCAGGGAGTTACTCGAAATCCTGAGAGAGGAAGGAGAGGTCTATGTAGAAAAGGGTTTTGCCAAGGTCTTGGGTACCAAAGGTTTTTCAAGGGAAGATATAAACAGGCTTGCGGATACAGTTGTCACGATAGGGGGAGATGGAACCATACTTTTTGCTTTAGAAAAGATAGAAAAACCCATCTTTGCGGTAAACTGCAGTGCCATGGGATTTCTGACAGAGGTCGATGCAAAGTTCGCGAAGAGCGGGATAGACAAGATAATCAAGGGAGATTACAACGTTGAGGAAAGGGATAGATTGAAGGTTATCTTGGGAAGAAAGAGAGTCGAGGATGCAACCAACGAGATAACGGTCCAGACCGCGCAGGTATCCAAGATGATCGAGTTCTCTCTTTCGGTGGATGGAGAGCTTATAGAGAGGTTGCGAGCTGATGGCGTGATCATAGCTACGCCAACCGGCGCAACGGGATATGCCTTAAGCGTTGGCGGTCCAATAGTTGATCCAAGCGTGCATGTAGCTATAATAGCACCGATAGCACCTTTCAAACTAGCCTCCAGACCTTGGATAGTACCCATAGATAAAAGGATATGCGTTGAACTCTCGGAGAAGAGCAAGGTAGCGAAGCTGGTGATAGATGGAAGGAATACCTATGATGTTAAACCCAGGGACAGGGTCTGTGTAACTCTCTCGGAGAGAAAATCCAGGTTCGTTAGGTTTGGTGAAACCTTCTACCAGACAGTCAGGCTGAAGCTGGTAAGATGACGGGATGGAAGATAGACAGAGAATGTCTCAGGATGATCCTGGAGAGCTCAAGATCCATGCATCCAAGGGAGTTCGCCGGTTTTCTGAGGGCTGATGGAGATATCATAAGAGAGGTTCTGTTGATGCCAGGGATGATCCATGGAGATAGGCATGCCATCTTCAGGCTAGCCATGCTCCCCATAGATTACTCGATAGTTGGAACGGTTCACAGCCATCCATCCCACTCAAACAGACCATCCAGAGAGGATATCTTGATGTTCTCGAAGTATGGTAAAGTACACATAATCGTTTGCATGCCTTATGACGAGAGATCCTGGCGGGGATACGATTGGAGGGGAAGGGAGATCGAGATAGAGGTTATCGAATAGGTTTTATTTCATGATCGCTTAATCGATTGCATGGATCTATCGATCATAGACACCTTCCTCCTCGCACCTTTCGCACCCCTACTTGGTCTGTTGCTATTTTGGTTCACCCAGCTCATCCTATCCGAGAGCCTGAAGCACTTGATGAGGAAGATATGGAATAAGCACAGGGCGTTCTGCAGGTTCTCGAACTTCATTGCCCTGCTCTTCCAGTCCATTTCCCATGCTCTGGGATACACCTTAACCGGAACGGGAGTGGGTGAGTTCTCGGTGAGCGTGAGCGGAGCCAAGGTTGAGCCAAAGAGGGAGAAGAAGGGTTTCGCACTGTTCGTTGCGGATCTCTTTCTTGTCATGGGTCCTTTCTTCATACCACCTGTCCTGATCTTTCTCATCCTCTTACCATTCCTTTCCATCCAAGTTCAGGGTAGCTGTGGAAGCTTCTCCTCCTGCTTCATCTCGTTTGCATCCATGCTACAAGGGTTTGGCTTGCAATTCTTGGGCTTGCTGGCGAACTTGGATATGTTCAATCCATTCCACATCATCTTCCTGATCATCATCTTGATGGTTGGTCTGGGTATACGGCCGAGCTTCATAGAGAGCGAGGAGAGAAGGGTTGGAATGATAGAGGATCTTGCAAAGATTAAGGAGATGATCTGTTCCCATTATATCTTCATCATCCTGATCCTGCTCCTTTTCTTCTCCATCTATTACCTGTCCTACTTCTCCGGAATCAATATCTACACGCTCATGGTTTCCTTCCTGGGATGGCTTTCCTTGATATCCGTAATCTCCCTCCTCCTGGCACACATCCTGGTTCTTCTGATCATATCGAGTGATAGGGTAGGTGGTATGAGAGGATACCTGCTCTTCCTGATCCCCATCATCTCTTACCTGATATGCAGATCCATCTTCCACGTAACGAATTACGGTTTATCGATACCCACATCAAATGTCATCTCGATCATCGTAACCCTCTTCACGGTTATCCTCGTTTTCAAGGTCAAGACCAATAAACTTAAAATCGGGGAAGAGATGGTAGCTGGAAAGGAGAGAAAAGATGAGGATAGAGAGTGAGTTGCTGAAGGGAGAGAAGATAGAGAAGATACTGACACCTCACCCCCTATCATTCATGCACCTCCAGGCGGTATGGGTCTATATCCTGCTTTTCGGAATATTCCTGTGGTGGACGGCAAACCTGTCCCAGTACTCTGAACTCTTCAATCCATGGGTCTCTGTCCTGTCTCTGTGGTGGATAGGCCTGATCCTGGCAGGTGTTGTTATTTCTCTCATCCTCATAAGATGGAGGTACTTCTTTCTGTACCTTGTCATCCTATCTCTGGGAACGTTCCTCGCATGGAAGTATAACTACCTATCGACCGGCTCATCCCTTAGCTTCTTCATTCTCATCTACTCCATCTGCATCTCCTCCATCATCTTCCTTGGAGTGTACATCTTCATCAAGTCCCACAGGTACATAATAACGGATTGCAGGATCATCTTCAAAGGAGGCGTACTGAGGAAGAGGGAACGAACCCTGAGATATGATAAGATAACGGATATCCATGGTACTCAGGGTATACTTGGACAGATCTTCGATTTTGGAACCATAATACCCATAACCCAGTCCGGATTTGGTCTAGGATCCGATCAGGCGTTTGCTGGGGGCGGGATCGAAACAAGAGCAAAGAGGTTTGGGATATTTGGTTTCGCCGGTGGAGCGAAGGAAGTGAAGATACCTAGGGCGAGATCTTACTACGAACTGCATGGAGTCCATCCATAT
>QMTN01000106.1 GCA_003651105.1 Thermoplasmata archaeon | reverse complement strand
ATAGCTGTTATTGCTTTCGGCGTGATCTCCTTGAGCTTGCTCCCTCCCGCCTTGCCAAGATTTCCGCCAAACGTGAAACTATCCGCATATGTGAGGGGAGATTATCTTTTCATAGAGCACATGGGTGGCGACAGCTTGGAATACGAAAAGGTCAGGGTGATGGTGAGGATAGGGGACGAGGAAAAGGATAAGCCACCTCTCATCGAGAGGAATGATAATGGATTGTGGGAGTGTGGCGAGTACATACGTTACTTTTACAACACCACAGAACTCGTGAGCGTGCTGGTGATAGATGAGAAATCGAACACCATCCTTCTGGAGGGTAATCTGAGGAGGGGAGAGGTGACATGGATAGGAGCTATACCTCCTCTCCTGGTATCCAGTTTGAGGACCAATAGCGCGGATGAGGATCTGACCTGCTATGCGCTTCCTCAGAAGGGTTTTGATGCGAAGACCTACATCTATAACTGGAAGAAGAACGGTGTATCCATCTTTGAGGTTCTCATGCCATTCGATATCAGAAGCGTAAATCGAGCAAAGGATTACTCTGGAAATGGTCACGATGGTATCATAAGAGGAGCGATCTGGACGGATCAGGGCAAGGTGGGAGGAGCGTACAGGTTTGATGGATCCGATGATCGTATAGAGATACCTCTGCCAGATATCTTCAAGGATCTGAACAACAACTTCACCCTCTCCCTCTGGATCAGGAGCGATGATATCTCCAGTAACTCCACGGAGATAAAGACTATCGTGGAGATCTACATAGATGGGAACAATTCCCTGCAGATCTTCCAGTATAATTCATCGATCCAGCTCGGTTTCAAGGTGGATGGAGATAAAAAGCAGGCATTGAGGAGTATGGAGCTTCTGGATAATCAATGGTACTTCGTGACCATTATCTGGAGGTCCGGTAATCCTTACCTCTACCTGAATGGCTCTTTACAGGCGTTTTCTGGGATAAGGGACTATCCAGAAGGTAACAAGAGTGGGATCTTCATCGGACAGTTAAGTAATGGAAGCCACAGCTTCAAGGGCTGTGTGGATGAATTCTATGTTTATAACTACGCAAGGTCACCTCAACAGGTATATCAAGATTACTTGGATACAAGAGATGGATCCTCTGATCACAGGACCCTGAAATCGAGCGAAGCGAGGTTAGGAGATGCCTGGTCCTGCACCATAATACCGAACGATTCCCTTGAGGATGGAAAACCCATCGAATCTAACGTATTGATAATAGAAGCTTATGGAGGTGGATCATGAGGCTGTGCATAATATTATCCATCTTTCTCACCTTATCCCTGCTCCTGATCATCTCGACAAAGGCTGAGGCTGGATCTTACGATGGTAAAGATATAGCTCTGGCGATACTCCACGATCCATCAACCCTGGTATCATCTTATTATGAAGATAGTGATACCACCAACCAGTTCAGACAGAGGGCGATCCTCGACTCCCTGGGTATCCTCTATCCAACGGATGGAGATAGTTTTGCTATACTGAGCACGGGCATAGCTGGAGCTTTGCCGGTTACAACCGATTCGGAAGATCCAGGGAGCGAGAGGGGAACTTGGTTTGGTCCCAGATATCCCGGTCCAAGCGGACCTTTCGATTATGCAAAGCTCGTTTTGGATCTCAAGGTTCCCATAGGTATGCACAACGTATCCTTTGATCTACAGTTCTTCAGCATGGAATATCCAGACTACGTCGGAACCATCTACAACGACAAGGTGAACGTAACCGTAATATCTCCATCAAAGGGTACGAGGTACTACCAGTTCGATGTTAACAGCGGTGACTTTGTTATGAGATCTAGAGATATACCGGGAACGGGCTTCGATCTCTTTGCGGTCAGATGGAGCTCATCGCAGAACAAATGGGTTCCAACATCACCTTCTGGAATAGATTACGTGACAACAACCCCTTACTGGAGCGATGATGCAGGTGCGAGCGCCCTGATAACCAGGGTGTTTCCGGTATCGCCCAACGAGACCATCACCTTGATATTCCAGATATGGGATGCGGGGGATAATCAGTTTGATAGCGCGGTTTTCATAGACAATATAAGGTTCTCGGGGTTTGGTTATCCAGACATCAAGGCGGTGAAGACCTGGTACGATGTGAATGGCGGGAACCTTGAGCCCGGAGACGAGATAAAGTACTCGATAACCATAAGCAACATAGGAAATGTTTCCATGCCCGATAATCCGGGTTACGAGTTCGAGGATCCCATTCCAGCAAATACCACCTTTGTTCCGGGTTCCATTTACTGTAGCTCTGGAACCTGTAATTATCTTGGGGATGAGAACAAGATAGTGTGGAGTGGTAGTATAGCAAGCGAGAGCAGTGTCCTCATAACCTATAAAGTGAAGATCGATCCAAGCATAACCAACACGACCATCATATCCAACCAAGGGGTGGTTCATTGGGATAGAGATGAAGATGGCACGAATGAGGCGATAGAATTAACGGATGATCCTACTATAGATGATGGTGTTGATCAGGATGGAGATGGAGAAACCGGAGATGATGATCCAACCATCTGTGTCGTTCTCCCTGAAAAGATATCAGAATTGAGCGAGGATTTCTCGGACGATATCCCCGGGGAAGGAGCCAGGCAGAACTTCAGCGGGTTCGAGTGGTTCCGAACGAGCTCATCATGCATCGAAAGCTACTTTGGTGTGGCTGGAGCATACCATTACTCCACTCCAAACTCCTTCAAGGTTCAGCTGAGATCTGGTGAAGCAAAGGGATACTGGAACTACAGCTTGGGCTGGTTAACATCTCATCCAAACATAAGCTACTGGGAGATCTATTTCGCATGCGGAAACAACAGCGAGGAAGCGGATCTGATTTTGGAATTCAAGGATGGAGATGGCAATGATATACTCAAACTCAAGATAGATTACGAAAGTACCGGAGAGGATCTACCTGATAACTTTGCTCCATGCATCTACTACATGAATCCAGAGGGAGAATGGGTCAAGCTATCTACAGATTATCCCAACGGTTACCTCTACAATGGATGGTACAAGCTGAGGATAGAGGTGAATGGTACCGATCTGGATTACATCCTCTACAGGAAAGGGATTGTAACAGATAGAAAGAGGGATGGCTTCCTTTCCTCGCCCCTTTCCGAGCTATCCAGGATCGAATGGTACTCGACGAAGCATCCAGTAGTTTGTCCGATCCTGTTCTTTGATGAACACCGGATCGGTTTCTCCTGAATCACTCCCTTAT
>QMTN01000105.1 GCA_003651105.1 Thermoplasmata archaeon | reverse complement strand
CATATTAGAGACTTGTGCGATTATGGATTAAACGTTGGTAAAAAACATTCAGACATTCGAGTGGGTTGAAGAAGGTATAGTGGATGAGCTTCCGCTCATCCACAAATAATTTCGAAGTACCCAGTTTCGAAAAATTTATATACAAAAAAGTATATAATTATTGTACTCGATCGAGGTGAAGAGAGATGAAAAGATTAAGCATCCCCTTATTGGCTCTGTTATCGGTAATGATTCTAGCGATACCAGGAATGACAGTTGGGCTGAACGAGTATACGAAGGGAAACGATACGGAGGTGTACGTGTACGTTGGGTCCGTTGATATCAAGATCCAGAAAGATAGGACTACTACAACAGAAATCGAGATGGGCGATAAGACGGTAACCGTGAGGCCAAATTCTATAGTAGGGGTGGTTGCTGGGTACTATGTAGAGGACCACCTAGAAATACCACCCCTTCTAAAACTGCCATATCTTATATTCTTCAAGCTAAAGGTGGGTAAAACTTCGAAGTACTGGATGACGATCTTCTGGGGGCTTTGGCCTTGGTTTTATAAAGAAATGAAATGCTTGTTGAGGGCACCTTCGGAGGAGGGCTCTTATAGATACTTAGTGAACGCAACGATGTGGATCCCTCGCTTTAATGCCAGAGTATCTGGACAAGTGTCTTTGTACCTAAAGGTGTCCAGTGAGGGTAGCTGAACCTCCGTAAATCATAAGAAAGAAACATCCGTGCCTTTGCTGATAAAATCTTGTAAGCTCCTTTTCATTTTTAATACTAACCCCTGGGGTAATCTTTTCGCTCTCTAGCATGAAACTTGCTTTGTATGATTTGGTGGTACAATCCTAGGGATCGAGCCATCCTATATCGTCATTTTCAATTGATGCAGAAATAAAAGCATAACATTCAGCATAGGATACTGGAATCTGATCTCATTTAGCCATTGAAAAAGGTGGTTTCATCCATCTCTTGCCATACCTGTATTTATCCTCCCTTCATATCCAATCCCCTCTTTTCCTTCCCCCTCGTAGAAAAAACTCCCACAATATGGGCTTTAGTCCATAAAGTGAACGGATTCCATGGTTTATGCTATACAGCAATTCATACATTCAAAATGGCAAACTACTAAAGCTTTGGTTACATTTATCGAAGCATGCAGGTTGAGGTTCTCGATCTGATAAGATTTTTCATAGGTGTAGCTGTCCTGGGATACGCATGCTACACAGATCTCAAAACCAGGATGGCTCCGAACTTCCTGTGGCTGATAATGGGTGGATCCGGGATCGTTCTTCTCCTGATACAGTACCTGAGCGGTAATCTTGAGGATCTCTTTCCGCTGATATTTGTTCCCATCATCATCGCCATCATCTATGCTCTTTACCAAGTTGGTCTGATCTTTGGGGGCGCGGATGCCAAGGCGATAATGTCTTTATCCCTGCTGACCCCGTTCTGGCCATCCCTGCATGGCTTTCCAAACCATGTATCGATCATGCCCTTTCCATGGGTTATATTCTCGAACTCAATCATCATCTTCCTCCTCATACCTCCTTTCCTCCTAGTATACAACGCTCTGAAGGGAGAGATAGAGTTTCCCTTTGCCTTACTCGGCTACCGGATGAGCATAGAAGAAGCGAAGAAGAGATTCGTGTGGCCACTTGAGAAGGTGGTGGATGGAAAGAGGAAGCTCATCCTGATACCAGAGGATTTCGATACAACCCCTTTACTGGAGGAGCTCGAGAAAATGGGCTTCAGAAGGATATGGGTCACCCCGAAGATACCCTTCATGGTTCCTCTACTTGCAGGCTTCATCATATCATACTTCCATGGCGATATCATATTCTCGATAGCAGACGCCTTCATGTGAGGTTTTTTACTTGGTCAGGATAGAGTTTATAAGTGCCGTTTTCATCTTAATCTTCAACCTTGAAAAGATGAAAATCACACCTGGACCTGAAGGTGTGCTACTTTTCCAACTTATGATCATGATGATGTTTTCCGTAGGAGTTGGTGCTTCCTTAGCCTGGCTTGGCAGTAAAATTACAACCGAATACTTTAAATCTCTCCTAACCCTATACCTTACATGATAGTATGGATCCGTTCAAGAGGGACAGGAGAAAGAGGAGACCTTTCAGGTTCCTGGGGATAGATGATGACTTCTTTGAGAGCTTCTTTGATGAGAAGCTTCTTGAAGATCTGGAGAGGATGGCCGAAGAGATCTTCAGGATGCTGTCAAATGCTGAGCCCGGTAAACCCATAGTCAGAGGATTCAAGCTCACCATAGATGAGAATGGAAGACCAAGGTTAGAGGAGTTTGGGAACAAGGCAATAGAAACTCCAGAGGGATCAATGGTTGCTGAGGAGAGGGAGCCACTCACGGATGTTATCGAGGGGAAGGATGATGTTGCGATCACCGTGGAAATTCCAGGCGTTGAGAAGGAAGACATAGATCTGGAGGTTACCGAGGATACCGTGGAGATCAAGGTTAACAATCCCAAGAGGAAATACCACAAGCTGATAGAGCTACCTTGCAAGGTAAAGCCAAAAACGGCAAAGGCAACCTACAGGAATGGTGTTCTGGATATAGTCATAAAGAGGAAGGAGAGGAAGAAGGAAGGCGAAGCCTATCACGTGAGCATAAAGTGAGGAACCCTTTTCAGATTACTTTTCGAAGTCAAAATACTAGGAGTGGGCCCGAGGAGATTTGAACTCCTGACCTCCCGGTTATCAGCCGGGCGCTCCAACCAGGCTAAGCTACGGGCCCCAAAAGGAAATCCAAAATCTCATATAAAAACTTAGAGAAAAAGATTATAAGCGCATTTCATCTTTCTCTGGATTTGTGATAGGATGACCAAGATACTGACATCCGAATCCGTGACAGAAGGTCATCCAGACAAGATGTGCGATATCATATCCGACGCCATCCTGGATGATACACTCAGACAGGACAAGTTTTCAAGGGTAGCGATAGAGACCATAACAAAGAATGGGGGTGTCCTGGTATTTGGAGAGATGACCACCGAGGGATACGTGGATATCCCCCATGTTGTGAGGCAGACCATCAAGGAGATAGGTTACACCAAGGCAGAGTATGGAATAGAGTGGGAAACCTGCTCCGTCTGGGTTCAGATAACTGAACAGAGCCCAGATATATCCAGAGGTGTTCTTCTGAGCGAAGAGGAGCTTGGAGCTGGAGATCAGGGGATGATGTACGGTTATGCGTGTAGGGAAACGAAGGAGCTCATGCCCTTACCCATAATGCTCGCTCACAAAT
>QMTN01000104.1 GCA_003651105.1 Thermoplasmata archaeon | reverse complement strand
CAATCAGCTCTACTCTACAAGATAAGGGAATTCTTTTACAGCAGGGGATTCTACGAACTGATGCCTGTTCTTCTCTCAAAGTGCACCGGATCCTTTGATACCAGATTCAAATAGCAGTGTCCTAAAGGTTGGAGAGATAGAGTATCTTGGAGAAAGATACAAGCTAACCCAGAGCATGATACTCCACAAACAGTTCGCGGTGAGTAACGGTTTGGATAAGGTCGTTGTGTTCTCACCAAACATCAGACTAGAGAGACCGGAAAGGTCTTCAACGGGAAGGCACCTCTTTGAGTTCACCCAAGTTGATTTTGAGGTTGCTCACGCTAGGAAAGAGGATATCTTTAGACTGGTTGAGGATCTAATCAAAGAGGTATGGGGTTGGATCAGCAGGGTTTGCAGGGATGAATTCGGGTTACTAAACAGAAGGATAAGGATACCAACCAGTCCCCTGAAGGTTTACACATCTCACGATCTCATGGAAAGGTATGGAAAGGACTGGGAAATCAAGGCATCCCTAGCAGAGAAGCATCCATTCTGGGTACTCTGTTTCAGAAGAGAATTTTATGATAGAGAAGATCCCGCTAGACCGGGGCACTTCCTAAACTATGATCTGATTTATCCAGAGGGTTATGGAGAAGCCTTGAGTGGTGGCGAGAGGGAGACGGATATTGATAAGATCAGGAAGAGGCTGAAGGAGATCGGCAAAGAGAAAGAATATCAAGAATATCTCGATCTGGTGGAAGGTAAGCTAATTCCATCTGCAGGTGGAGGATTCGGTGTAGAAAGGATGTTGAGATACCTGGTTGGTGCCAAGCATATAAGAGAGGTAAGGTTGTTTCCAAGGGTACCTGGAGAAAGGATCATCTTGTGAGTGATGCAATCCCACTTTATCTCCTCAACTCACCCAGCGTTGTCACTCTCTCCGCAAATGCGTTGTACTTATGGATAGATTCCTCACTCTCACTCCTCACTATAACCATGGTATCATCCGGAAGATCCCTGTACCTCTCCACAACCTTGTTCAATACATCCCTGACCACATCCTCCACGAACCTCGGATTCTCATGAGCCCTTATAACCACTTCTCCTTCTTCCTTCCTTTTCAGTATCCCGTAAGTTGGACTGCTAAAAGAACTCTCAACGATCTCTATCAGATCATTCGCCTCTACATCTGCATCCTCTGGCACCTCTATCATGAGAGTTGTCGTGTTTCTTTGATTGTGAGTTGGTATCATTCCCTCTTCCTTTCCAAGAAGAGCCCTTACAACCTCCATGGCGCAGGGACAGGCGGTCATACCTATTACCTCTACACCTATGAGTTTCCTCACTCCACCATCCCTCTCTCCTCTCGCCTCCGCGATGAGCTTGTAGGGCTCCTCCTCCCTCCTTCCGGAGAGTCCTTCCTTCTCTAGGAAATAGTCTGCCCTTGCTCTAACCTCTGCAAAGGTTGCATAATCGTGCCTTTCCAGAAGTTTTTTCACGAGTGAGGCACAGAGATTCTCCAGGGCATCGACCGGTCTCTTTCTGCTGATTTCAACAAGATCGGCTGCAAGCTCTACGTTCCTCGACATGTGGCTTCCCTTCTGGGATGCGGGTAGATCGACGAACATGTCTATTTCAGTAGGTAAGGCTATTATCTCGCTTGATCCTGGTCTCTTGACGTACACGAGCTTCTTCATGCCCTTTATCCCAACCCTCGTTATCCTGTATTTGATGTTGGAAGGGGAAGCCTGCACATCTGGAATACTGGTATGTCTCATCGTGATATGATATGACAGGAGGTTGATTAATCTTCCTGTGATAAAAATATTTTATAAAACAAAACGGTATTACTGCTAAGCCGCTGTGGCTCAGCTGGTAGAGCGACACCTTGGTAAGGTGTAGGTCGCGGGTTCGAATCCCGCCAGCGGCTCTAGGTATGAAGATATTCGTTCTCGGTCCAGCAGGCTGTGGAAAGAGTAGCTTTGTCAAGTACTTCTCAAGATATCTATCCGAGCTTGATCTAGATGTCAGGTGCGTCAACCTCGATCCCGCCAGTAATCCCATCTACGATGCGGATAAGGATATAAGGGACTTTGTCAGAACCGAACAGATCATGAAAATACATAGGCTTGGAATAAATGGTGCTCTCCTCAAATCGATGGACGAATCGTTAAGATACGTTGAGAAGATGAGGATAGAAGGGGATTATGTTCTGATAGATACGCCCGGACAGATGGAGGTATTCATTTATTCCAAGAGCGGTAGAGAGATCATAGACCGCCTCGCGGGTAGGGATAGTATAGGTCTGTTCCTGATAGATTCCTCCCTCATCGATGACCCCGAAAGCTTCCTGTCCGTGATCCTGCAGAACGTGGTTGTATCCCTGAGGCTTTCCATAGCCACTGCAACCATCCTTACCAAATCAGACATAAAGGATATAGATGTGGAGGGGATGAGAAGGAGCATAGTTGAAAGGAAAGATACCCTAGCGGAACTTCTGGAAAGGACATCGGACTTCATAGAGTACACAACCTTATCCCAGAGGATAGTAAAGGTATCAAATCCCAAGATGGAGGGGTATCATGACGTTTACTCTCTAGTGAACGAGATGTTCTGCACGTGTGGTGATGTTAGCTGAGAGCTCAAGGTAAACCTTCTGGCAAACCCTTTGCGTAACTTCTTATAACAAGATGCTATTTGCAAATCCATGAAGCTGAAGGAGGCAATAATTAAGAGAAGGAGCGTGAGAGATTTTCTCGGCAGAGATATAGAAGATAGTATTATCATGGATATCTTGGAGTATGCAAACCTTGCGCCATCCGCAGGGAATCTCCAGGCGAGGGATTTCATCGTTGTCAGGGATCGAGAAACGAGGGAGCGATTGATGGTGTCTGCTCTAAATCAGGAGTTTGTATCTGAAGCTCCGGTAGATATCGTGGTCTGTGCAAATCTGAAAAGGATATCGCCGTATGGTGAGAGGGGAAGGAACCTGTACTGTATACAGGATGCATCCGCATCCATAGAGCATATCCTCCTGCTGGCGCAGGAATACGGGCTAGCAACTTGTTGGGTTGGAGCGTTTGATGAGAGAGAGGTGTCTGAGATCCTGAATCTTCCAAGGTGGGTCAGACCTGTAGCCATCATCCCTATAGGATATCCAAAACACATACCAAAACCCACACCTAGAAAGAGGATAGAGGAGCTGGTTCATTTCGATAGGTGGTGATCACAGTATACCCAGATTGATGAGGCGGAATGTTATCGAATCCTCAGCAACATCACCACTCATGTCTCTAGCTACAACTTTCAAGGTATGCTTCTTCCATAGGCTGAATATGTCAATGGTATAGACATAGGGTGGTGTATCAT
>QMTN01000103.1 GCA_003651105.1 Thermoplasmata archaeon | reverse complement strand
TGGAAACCCTTTCGTCAGGTAAAAATGTAGTCGTTACCCTCTGTGGAGGAGCAAGGGAGATCCTTTCCCTCACCAGAATGGGGAGTTTCCATGCCAGAAAGATCTTCGCGAGACAGCCGGATATGGGTTTTGATGTGGACACCCTTGACATCTCCAGGGGTCTAAAGATGATGGAATTTGTCAAAAAGATGGGGAATCTCTTCCCCCTTGGAGGTATAAGGCATGCCAGAAACTGGGCTTTGGCTATGGATTACTGGCAATATGGAGGAAAGGAAAACCAGAAAAACCTCCTTCTATTTCTCGCTAGGGAATACGGAAAAGAGAAAAGGATTAAGATTACCCCTCCAATTAATCTAGCTAAAATGGGTATCTATCATCCCAGGTATGATAAATTTTTCGCAGACCTCGATGAATTCATGGAAATCCATGACCTAAGAGATGATAAACCAAAGGTAGGGATATTCTTTTATGGTGGGATGCATTTTGACGATTGTCTTCCGGTGGTTAAGTGCCTATCAAATACCCTTGAGCCGGACATTAAAATCATACCGGTATTTTCTGAGGTAAGATCAAATCTGGAGGCATTTAAGACCTTTTTCTTCAAAGATGGAAGACCTCTAGTGGATGTCATCTTGAACCTCCAGTATTTCAGGATTCATGGAGGTCCTTTTGGTGGGGATCCCAAACCCACCCAAGAGGTACTTAAAGCACTGGATTGTCCCGTCTTTGGATCGGTGCACATGTATCAAACTGAAATAGATAAATGGAAAAGGTCAAAGGTGGGTTTTTCCCCCATCGAGGTGGTCATAGCACTAGCCCTGCGGGAGCTGGATGGTTGCATCGAGCCCTTGGTTTTAAGCGGACTTACCAATCTGGGCTTTAACGGAGACATCCAATCCGAGGTCAAGGCATCTTATCCCATGAACGATCGGATAGAAAGATTCAAAAACCGCCTGAAAAGATGGCTTTCTTTACAGAAAAAGAAAAATAACGAGAAAAGGATCGCTTTGATCATCTATGATTATCCACCCGGCGAACACAATCTTGGAAATGCAAGCTATCTAGATGTCTTTTCCAGCCTGGAAAAAATCCTTTCTGTTCTCAAAGAACGAGGATATTCTCTGGAAATTCCCAGAGGAGAACTTAAAGACCTCTTCCTCAAAAAGGGCCTCGCAAATTCACCCGAATGGTCCTCAGTAGGGGGAATAAAGATTTCCGGGAGAATGTATTTGGAGTGGCTGAAGGAACTCCCTCAAGAGGTGAGGTCTGAGATGATGGAGAAGTGGGGCGACCCCCCCGGAGAGGTCATGACCTTTGAGGAGGAGATATTGATCCCTGGTGTGATTTTGGGAAATATCTTTTTAGGCATCCAGCCTTCCAGGGGAGTTCATGAAGACCCGGAGAAATCCTACCATGACAGGGATTTACCTCCCCATCACCAGTATCTTGCCTTCTACCGGTGGATCGAGAGGAAATTCAAGGCAGATGCCCTTATCCACCTGGGTACCCATGGGACCCTTGAGTTCACCAAGGGTAAGGAGGTGGGGCTATCCTCCTGTTGTTTTCCCGATATCCTGATTGGGGATCTTCCTCATATCTATATCTACTGGGTTACCAATTCCTCTGAGGCAACCATCGCCAAGAGGAGAAGTTATGCTACTATTGTAAACCACCAAACCCCCTCTTTTACCACCTCAGGTCTCTATCAAGAACTTTCCGACCTTGAAGACTTGATCCACGAATACCAAGAGGCCAAAGTTCAGGATCCCTTAAGGGCAGAGACGGTATCGAAAGAGATCTTTAAGAGGGCAAAGGAATCAAATCTTTTGCATGAGTCCGTAGAGGAAATCCAAAGCGCACTCTGTGAAATAAAAAGATCCATCATCCCCAGAGGCCTCCATGTGCTGGGAGAGGATTATTCGAAGGAAGAGTTGTCAGAGCTTATCACCCTGATCCTACGGTACGATAGGGAGGTTGAATCCCTCCATCGGATAATAGCCGAGATAAAGGAGCTGGATTATGAAGAGCTCCTTAGGCATCCCCACAAAGGTAAAGGAGACAAATCCTATGGCGAGATATTGGCAGAGATAGAGGCCATGGTAAAGGAGCTTGTCCGAGGGGTATGGGAGGGATTATCCGATGAGGAGCTTCTATTGGAGGTTCCCCGAAGGCTCAGGAAGAGGGTAGGGGCCATCTTTTCCTATGTGAGGGATCTTCGATCAAAGATCGAAGGGGGAAGAGAGATGGAAAACCTCCTCAAGGCCCTTGAAGGAGGATACATCCAGCCCAATATCGGTGGAGACCCTATAAGGACACCAGAGGTGTTCCCCACAGGTTGTAACACCTATCAGTTCGATCCAAGACTCATCCCAAGTGCCGCTGCCTTTGAGCGAGGGGCGAATATCGCTGAGACTACTCTCACCCATTACTTGGAAAAAGAGGGCAGATATCCGGAAACGGTAAGCGTAGTACTCTGGGGCTTTGAGACGGTGAAGACCAGGGGTGAGACCATAGCTCAGATCCTCCAATACCTGGGGCTAAGGTTGGTGAGAAAGAGCGGTCCCTGGTTTAGCGATTTAGAGGTGATCCCCCTGGAGAGGCTGAAAAGGCCGAGGATAGATGTGGTGGTTACCATCTGCGGCATCTTTAGGGATACCTTCCCCAACCTGATAAAACTCCTAAGCGAAGCCTTCAGACTCACTGCCTCACTGGATGAACCTTTGGATATGAATCTCATCAAGAAGCATTCAGAGGAGATAGCCTCTAAGTTTTCGGATGAAGAGGGTGAAAGGCTTGCCAATTTGAGGATCTTTGGACCGAAAAGTGGTGAATATGCTACCTCGATGAGAACCTTGATCGAGACCTCCAGGTGGGAGAAAGAAGAGGATCTTTCCCGGTCTTACCTTGAGAGCATGCAGTACGGCTATGGAGAGGATATCCACGCCGAGTCAGCAAGTGAGGTGTTCAAGACCTTGCTTTCCCGGGTGGATCTTATCTCCCAGGTGAGAGATACCCATGAATTTGAGATAACCGAATTGGATCACTACTATGAATTCTTCGGTGGACTTTCTAGGTCCATAGAATCGGTAAGGGGCAAAAAGCCGGAGATGTTGATCGCAGATACCACCAAAGAGTTGATCCAGGTGGAAGAGGTAAAAAGGTCGATAGAAAGATCGATAAGGACAAGGTTTCTAAATCCTACGTGGATAGAAGGAATGCTGAAACATAAGTTTCATGGAGGGCAAAAAATCTCAGAGAGGGTGGAATACCTCTTGGGCCTTGCCGCTACCACCGGTAGGGTTGATGACTGGGTCTGGAGTGGCATTTCCAGGCGGTATATCTTTGATGAAAAGATGAGAGATCGCTTGAAAGAGAACAATCCTTTTGCCACTTCAGAGATCATAAAAAGGCTT
>QMTN01000102.1 GCA_003651105.1 Thermoplasmata archaeon | reverse complement strand
GATTTATTTCCAGATGAGATCCAGATCCTTCCCTTCGAAGAAGATGATTCACCCCCAGCGAATAACCTACCCATGGATAGGATGGATCGACCAAGATATAGATCTTCGGTGCGTGAGAACGATTGTAGTGGCATCTACTACTTCCTTATGACCCTGTTCTTCACCGCCGGCTCCGTACTATTCTACCTGTCAACAGAAAGGGGCAGGGATATCAGGATGAAGCTGGGAAGGCTCAGGCGATAGCTTTTTCTTGGTATCCAAGTTTTCTCATCTAAATGGATGTAAAGGAGTTCGTTGAAAGATTGAGGGATGGCGAGAGGTATTTCATCGATCTGGAATTCGAGGACGGTGCAGATATTATAGATTATGTTCCATCCATAAACGAGATCCTGAGATCCTCTGTCAGGGAGGGCAATCCCCTTATCCTGGATGGCTGTAGGTTCCAGAGGGTGAAGGCTGACAACATCTATCTCGAATCCCTGAACTCGATATGGGATAGCGAAAAGAGACTATACTTCGTGGATTGCTCCATGAGAAACTCCATCCTTTGCAGATCCAATCTCAGAAACTCTGATTTCTCGAAATCGGACCTCTCCTTCTCAAACCTATCTGAATCAAACCTCGAGAATGCAACCATGGTGAAGGTCGAGATGAGGGGAGCAAAACTGAGAAAGGCAAACCTGGAGAACGCAGACCTTACCGGCGCCAGCCTGGAGGAAGCGGACCTATGCGAGGCAATCCTGCACGGAAGCATCTTTGCGAACGCAAACCTACATAAAGCCAGCTTGAGAGGGAGCGAGTTATTCAAAACAGATTTCAGGGGAGCAGATCTCAGCGAGGCAGATCTTGCATGCTCCTGCGGAAGCGCAGACTTCTCGGATGCCATAATTGATAATGCAAAAATCGGAGAGGTTGAGTGGATGCATTCTATATTTGAGAGAGCAAGTTTGAGAAAAGCAGAATTTAGCAAGGCATCTCTCTACAAGATGGATTTTTCCGATTCGATCCTGAGAGGTGCAAGATTTCTGAACAGCTACATGAGGCACATCACCTTTGAGAACTCTGATATGAAAAGGAGTAAGCTCTGCGGTAGCGAGCTTTGCCTCGTTGATTTCAGCGAGACCGATCTGAGGGGAAGTGATTTCGGGGGCTCGATCCTGAGGGGTTGCTTCTTCTTCAGAACCGATCTGAGGGGAGTAAAGGGATTGGAAGATGTCGAGGGTTTGGAGAACTCCCTTTTCATCGATGTCGTGGTTGATGAGAGGGTAAAAGATGTGATAGAGGAAAGAACAAAAACCCATTTCTCTTTCACGATGGGGGATTGAGATGATAATAGCCCAGGTTTCCATCACACCCATAGGCGTTGGAACAAGCGTGAGCAGATACATCAAGATAGCCCTGGACGAGATAAGGAAAAGTGGTGTTAAGTACGAGCTGAATGCGATGTCAACAATCCTTGAAACAAGGAATCTAGAGGAGCTTTTCGAGATAGTGAGAAAGGCTCATCTCTCAGTGATAGAAGCTGGAGCAGAGAGGGTTATAACCGAGATAAAGATAGATGATAGAAGGGACAAGGAAGCAACCATGGAATCCAAGGTAAAGGCTGTCGAACAAAAAGAGTTATAATCCTCCTACCTATACCCAAACTGCATGGGGAAAGGCTCTTCTCTGATAGAGATATGTTTCCACGGTAGGGGTGGACAGGGTGCGGTTACCGCAGCAAACATTCTGGTGAGTGCCGCCCTCAAAGATGGGAACAGAGGTGTGCAGGCATTTCCATTTTTCGGAGCAGAGAGGAGGGGTGCGCCGGTGAGAGCGTTCGCCAGGATATCTGATGAAGAGATAAACCTAAGGAGCGAGATCTACAATCCAGATATAGTTGTTGTTCTGGATGAGAGCATAATGGGCTTGGTCAATGTTCTCAAAGGTTTGAAGGAAGGAGGGAAGGTGGTGATAAACACCTCGAAGAAACCCCGGGATTTTGGATTCTCAAAGAAATATACGGTTGCAACAGTTGACGCAACATCGATAGCCATAAGGAACAAACTGCTGGTTGGTGGTATTCCAGTTGTCAATACTCCGATACTCGGAGCGATTCCGAAGGTACTTGATAAGGTTACCCTTGATTCTTTAAAGGAAGCCATAAGGGAAAGATGGCCCGGAGAGCTCGGGGAGAGGAATGCGAGATCTGCCGAAGAAGCCTATAGGGAGACAGAGGTGATTAGGTGAAAAGATTTGAGGTTGTAACTACCCTATCATATCCAACCAAGGGAGCGATGGGAAAAACTGGGAGCTGGAGGGTCTTCAAACCTGTTTTGGATAAGGAAAAGTGCGTCAGGTGCCTGAGATGCTGGATATTCTGCCCGGAGGGGGCGATAAAGAGGCTTGATGATGATTCGGTTGAGATAGATTACGATTACTGCAAGGGCTGTGGCATATGCGCGAGGGAGTGCAAGGTCAAAGCCATAGTTATGGAAAGAGAGGGATAAGATGAGGATCGTTATCGATACCGGAAACCATATCGCCGCCTTGGCTGCGAAGCTTGCGAAACCGGATGTTGTTGCTGCTTATCCAATAACACCCCAAACAACCGTCGTTGAGAAGATAGCTGAGTATGTTGAGAGAGGAGAGTTCCATGGAGATTACATATGCGTAGAAAGCGAGCACTCTGCAATGTCAGCATGCATCGGAGCGAGCTCAGCTGGAGCGAGAACCTTCACCGCAACATCTTCCCATGGTCTGCTTCTGATGCATGAGATGCTCCACTGGGCTGCACTTGCCAGATTACCGATAGTTATGGTGAACGTCAACAGAGCTGTTGGACCTGGATGGAACATATGGAGCGATCAGAACGATTCCATGGCTCAGAGAGATACGGGATGGATCCAGGTTTACTGTTCGAGCAATCAAGAGATCCTCGATTCCGTGATCCAGGCATTTAGAATAGGAGAGCACAGGGATGTACAGCTTCCTGTTATGGTATGCTACGATGGTTTCATCCTCTCCCATACATCGATGCCCGTCAAGGTTCCAGAGGAGAAGGATATAGATGAATTTCTACCGAAAAGGGAACCCCAGTGGCTCCTTGATCCAGAGAATCCGGTTACCCATGGCAATATCATAATGCCCAAGGACTATCCGAGGATAAGGAAGGCGATGCAGGATGCCCATGAAAACGCAAAGAGACTCATACCTGAGATATCGAGAGAATGGAGGGAGAGGTTCGGGACCTATCATGGCGATCTCATAGAGAGATACAGGTGCGATGATGCCGATTATATCATAGTATCCTACGCAGCCCTCGGCGCGGAGAGCAAGGTGGCGGTTGATGGGTTGAGGGAGGAAGGAAAAAGGGTAGGTCTCGCAAGATTGAGATTCTTCAGACCCTTCCCGAGCGAGGATATCCTCTCCCTTTCAAAGCAATC
>QMTN01000101.1 GCA_003651105.1 Thermoplasmata archaeon | reverse complement strand
GATGCGATAACAGGACAGCGGAGGATCGAGGAGATCTATGAGGATTATATCGATGCCATCAACGAGCATGAGGTTAAGGGGACGTTGGATCGCATCTTCATGACAAGCCTTGCAACACGGCATATCGACTACTCAGGACTGATCAAAGAGCGCCACGAGGCCGATGAAAACCGTCTGATGCCAGAGTATATCGAGGACTACTTTCTAATGGCATTTGAGAAGTTTGGTGGATCCTTCGAGAAACTTGATAGCTACTATCGGATCAACTCTGTACCATTTGAGCTCAGGCGGTTGAACGATGATTACAGCTTCAAATCGAGGTACGGGAAAGTATCCCATAACTATGCCAGAATCACATTCGATAAGGAGGTTGCAAAGTCACATACAGCGTATGAGTATGTTGCACCCGGGCATCCATTGCTTGAGGCGGTCAACCAGAGGGTACTTGATGAGCCAACATCATCTGAATGCTTTGCGGTCTTTGTGGATGAGGCGGACAGTAGAGAGGGCGTGATCTGGTTCATCATTGGAGAGGTGAGAGATGGGCGTGAAGAGGTCGCAGGAAGGCGTATATTCAGCCTCTATCAGTCCACAGGGGGAGATATGCAGATCGTGAATCCTTCTATCCTGTGGGATCTTTCACCACTGGATAACTACAGCTCAAATAACCTTCCAGAGGATATCCTTGATAGAAAAGAGGAGATTGAGGATTATGCTGTAACAAACCTTCTCTTCCCATATCTTTCAGAGATTCAAGAAAAGAGAAGGAGAGAGGCAGCGATCAAAGAGAAATACGGGCTCAGATCTTTAGAATATCTTCTGCAGGAGTCAAACGACAGGCTACTTCATTATTATGAGGAGGCTCGGCTTGGAAAAGATATGAGTATGCCGATCCTGAACGAGGAGCGGCGAAAAGAGGATCTGGAGAGAAAGATAGCAGAGCTAAAAGATGAGATAAGGTTTGAGAGCAACCTGACGGTATCAAATCCAGAGATGATAGGGGCTGCTGTTGTCATTCCAAGCAATAAAATCAGAGTGTCGGATAAAGCCATAACCACATCTGATATGCACCATGATAAAAGGATAGAAGAGACTGGTATGAAGGTTGCGATCGAGTTTGAGCAAAAGAATGGCTGGATGGTCGAGGATGTTCATACTGAGAACCTCGGATTTGATCTTCGCTCTGTAATGTTTGATGAGGATGGCAGTTTCAAGGACATTCGTTATATCGAGGTTAAAGCAAGGGCTAGAGAAGGGGGCATAAGGCTCTCAGCAAATGAGTGGAAGAAGGCGAAGCGATTCAAAGATCAGTACTGGCTTTATATTGTGCAGGATGCAGGAACAGATTCACCAAAGCTTACGAGGATTCAGAACCCATACCAGCGGTTCAAGATAGACGAGGATATCTATGCGACAGGATACATTATACCGTTTGAGAGGCTGGGAGAACTATGACAAATAGATGGGAAAATACAAAGATGGAAGTAAGAGATCCTATCTATGGTTTCATTGAATATGATGATAAAGAGGAGCAGATCATAAACACCCGCGTATTCCAGCGGTTGAGGGGAATAAAACAGCTTGCCCTTGCGAGCCTCGTATATCCTGGTGCACACCACACCAGATTTGAGCACTCACTGGGCGTGATGCACCTTGCGGGTAAAATTGGATCGCAGTTAGGATTGGATGATGATCGAGTTAAAATCTTGAGACTGGCAGGGCTTTTACATGATATCGGTCATGGGCCCTTTTCCCATGTATCAGAGCAGATAATCGAAGATCAGATGACCGATAGCAAGAAGATTCTGGATAAGTATAATGCACAAAATGTTCAGGAACTTCTGAGCATCCTCCTGATCGAGAATAACGATGAGATAAAGGCGATACTTTCTGATACAGACATAGATAGCGTTACAAATCTTCTCAAGAAGGAGAAGAGAGGGTCAATCGAGAAAAATATCATATCAGGACCTCTTGATGCTGATAAGATCGATTATATCTTTAGAGATGCATACTTTGCAGGGGTGAAGTATGGTGTCTTTGATCTCGAAAAGGTGATCGAAAGCTTAACACCAATCCCTATAGGTAGAGAAAGTCATCAGTTAGGCATAACGGAGGAAGGCGTCTATGCAGTGGAGCAACTGCTACTTGCAAAGTATCACATGAACGTCCAGGTCTATAAGCACAGGATAAGGCGGATAGCAGATGCCATGCTTGTCAAAGGGATCGAGTATGCGATTGAGGAAGGTATAGAGGAGATCAAAGGTGTATATGACTTTGAGGATAGTTCCGACTTTCTATCCAAATTTATCGAGGCTGATGATAATGACGTGGTTAAAATCATACTGGATAAGAGCAAAGGCACGGCAGGAGAGATTTTTAAGAGGATAGTAGAAAGAAGACTTTTCAAGGAGATATATCAGATCGATGTGAATAATGAAAATTTTACGGATGATGTTTCACTTATGAATGCAGGAAATCCCTCCTCTGATCAGAGAGAGCAAATAACTGCTAAAATAGCTAAATTATTGGATGTACCACCTCAGATGGTGATCTTCGATCTCCAAAGTATCACAAATCCAACCTTTAAATTACCACGGGTTACTATAGATACCGTAACGATAATGGTAAATAGGAGATCTGGTGACCGAAGTTTCCCAAACGTTTCCCAGATATTCAATAATCCATCTGTTGATCTTGAGAAAACGAGCATTCATATTTATGCACCGCTCGATAGGATAGGTACTCGAGAAGAGCGAAATAAGTTTATAGAGGGCAAATATGGAGATTTGGATAAGATAATAAGAGGTGAATTGAGATGAGAACGGATGAAGTGGTTATGCTGGTGCTGTATGCAAGCGATAGAAAAATGGTTGCAGGTAGAACACTGTTGCAGAAGACGATATACTTCCTGAATGAGAAGAACAACCTAGGAATTGAGTTTGTCCCTTACTACTATGGCCCTTACAGTGCGGAGATTGCAGATGCAGTGGAGAGCCTGAAGGCAAGCGGCATTGTTAAAGAGGTTGTTGAGGAGTTTCCAGTATTCAATACATCGGTTGGCTTCGAACCAAGGAGATACATATATCAGTTGACAGAAATAGGAGAGAAGATCGCAGAAAATGTCAAGAATAAATACCCTGAGGAAGCTGAGAGGATCAGGGATCAGCTTTCTTTTATGAAAACATTTGATGAGGCGCAGGATTACAGAAATCTCTCTATTGCTGCCAAGATGTACCATATCCTGAAGATCGAGAATAAGCCAAGGACTATAGACGAGATTAAGGAAGAAGCAGAGTTTTTGGGGTGGAACATAGGAGAAAAGGGAGCAGAGGACGCATTAAACTTCCTAAAAGGTTTGAAGATGGTAGAGTAGATCATGACTAAACGCTTCATCGAATTTGACCTTCCGCTTGCAGAGATCTC
>QMTN01000100.1 GCA_003651105.1 Thermoplasmata archaeon | reverse complement strand
TGCCTCTCCTCCTGATATTCAAGTTCGAATTTTGTAGGTAGTTCTTTTGCCATCTTTCCTCACCCCATTATCCTCTTAAAGTATTCGAGCATTCCTCTATCGAGCTCATAATCACTGAGCTCAGCAGATTCGGACTGACCCTCTATCTTTATCATGTCGGGTTCGCCCAAATCATCCTTAACCTTCTTCAACTCTTCCTTCAATTCAGAGACCTCCTTCTCGAGTTCATTCATCTTGGTGCTTTTCTTCATCTCATCGTAGATTTCCTTCGCCTTCATCACCCCATGCTCCTTAACGAGCTTCTTCCACTCTGAGAGTTCCTCCTCACTCAGCCCTCTGATAAACTCCATGAGCTCCTCATCAAGCTCCGGGTATTTCTCCTCATCCTTTTTCTTCTTAGCCTGTTCCTCAACCTTCTCATCCTCTTTCTCTGCAACCGGGTAAGGATATTCCTCTTCCTCCTCTTTCTTCTTCTTTTTCTTGAGTTCCTCGATTTCCTGCTCCAGCGCCCTTATCTTCTCGAGCAACTTTTCCGTCTCAGTCTTCTCATTCTCCTTCAATTCCTTACTTTCTGTATTCTCTTTGACCTCCTCCTCCTTCATCTCTGCAGTATTCTCCTCAGAGACCTTCTCATTCTTCTCATCCATACTAACCACCTCCTTCATGGCAAATGCGTAATAACCCTCTTCGGAGTTTAAATAGGTAGTCTTCTGGGCTGGATTCACGACGATTGCCCAGTTATCGATATACATCTTCTTAACCTTCTTCCCTCCTTCGGTGAACGCCCTTCCTCTCGGAGAGATTCCGAACTTCGCCCCGAGTTTGAGCTTGATTGCGGTCTCCAGGTCGGTAACATAGATGTCCCCCTTTATCACTCCACCATCCTCAAGTCTCAGATTATCCACCCATCCAGCATAATACCTCACCTCCGCATCCGTCTGCTTATCCTTCTCGCCCGTCAGGGGATTATACTCGAAGTTGTCCCTGTGGTCTAAATAAAGGGATTGAGTGTATTCGTTCCAGATTGTGTTGCGATAGGCAAACTCTATCGCCTCGGGCGTGTAGAGCAAGCCATTATGCACCCCGGGTGAAAAGAGCGTCCTGTCCCTGAATACGATGGGCAATTCCAGATCCTTGACGGAGACCCTCTTCACACTCATGTTATTCTATGTATCTAAACGAACTTAAAAATTACCCTTAACTATGTTAAACAGAAAATTCAGATTAACCCGAAATCCCTCTGATACTCATATACGGTAGTCTGAGCAATTCCCAGCCTGTTAGCAATACTCGGTCTCAGCTCATCCTTAGACAACCTGATAATCTTTCCGATGGTGGATTCGCTCAGAGAGATACGCTTCAGAATCCTCAGCCTCGATAACATATCTGGGTAGAAGTTATCCGGTTTTAATAACCTTGCGAGAATCACCCATCTCTCAGGCTCGATGTGGGCAATCTGAAAATTCCACATGCCGTTCAGGTTCTTCAACCTCGAGGGTGGCTTATTCATCTGTCTCTCTATATAGACTCCCTTCCTATCCGCCTCCTCTAATTCCTTCATGTTTGTATCTCCCTCTATGCATTTAAACTGTATCCTGAGAACATGGTCATCTACCCTGTGGACGGTGTAGTAGCCCTTGGCGACTATCAGAAACACCCCCGGAGCATACGGAGTAGAACCCGGAGAGCCTATCTCCGCAACTCCTTCAACAAATAACCACTGAGGAGGTTCGGGCAATTTCAGCACACACCTCACCCTCCCCTGCTTGGCTGCAAGCCCCTTCACAAAGTCATCCGTATCCTCCGGGTCGGTCGTGGTCGGAGTCAGAACGGTGATCCCTTCGAGTAGCGAGTCCCTGATAACTTCGTTGTCCGGGTCCCACTTAACCACACTTCTGGGTTCAATGTCAACCTCAAGGGGACTCCATAGCCTCAAATCCTGATGTAAACTTCTCAACCACCATCTATACCTCTCCGGAATGTCATATTGTTCTCTTTCCTCATCACTTATCTCATGCCCTCTGTAATGATACTGCACGACGAACGGACACCACAGCTCATACTCCATAACCTTCCTCATGGACTGTTGCATCCTCTTGGGGAAATCTCTGACATTCAACTCTGCCTGCTCGAATTCTCTGCGAGACATCCTCACCTCGACCCCCCTCGATACAACCATCGCATCCAGATCCCTCAATGTTGAGGTTTCCTGCTTCTCTGCAACCTCCATCACCTTTGGCTTATGGAGAGAGTAGTGATACTTTCCAGTTTTGGTGTTATAGTGCCTCCAGACCTCTTCCACATGAATATCCAAAATACTTCCCGGCTCCGCCCTTATCAATGTATTGAAGGAATTCCCGAGCAATAGGATTGGCTTATTGTTGAAGGCGGAGAGATGCTCCTCATCTATCAACTTCGCCTCCTCTTCAGTGAGGTAGATTGCCAGCTTATGCCTGACAGCCTTACTTCCCTTCACGGGCAGCATCCCTATCGTGAGGACATGAAGCTCTAACTCGATTCTGTATTTCACCCACACCTTCGATTCCTTATCTGGCTCATAGATACCATCTACAAACTTGAGGACTGCCCCCTCAGAACCGGGTTTATCCCCAAGTTCCCTGATGACCTTCTTAGCCTGCTCTAAACTCTCTAACGGATACGCCCTAACTATCTTGATGTTCTCCGTATCCTTGAAATTGTCATAGAGAATCTTCTTCCTCTCATACTGCCTCAATCCCATCAGGCACTTATCATCGAAGTAGAGGAGGTCGAATGCATGGAACTTAACATTCTTATCAGAGATGTCCTTCTTGGATTTAACTGCCCCAATATACTTAGCCGCATAATTCCTGCCCAGAGGCTTTCCTTTCTCATCATAGGGAACGATTTCTCCATCTAAAATGAAGTCCCTATCGCTAATCCGTTTAGCCTGTTCTACTATACTCGGGAACGGAAAGGTAATGTCCTTCTTCTGGTCCGAATAGATTACAACCCTGCTCTCCTTCTTATGTATGACTCCCCTGTATCCATTGAACTTCTCTTCCGCAAGGACAATCTTGCGGTTGTCCTCGCCTCCAGATTTCTCCATCACATACTTCGCCACCTCATCAACATCATAGAACCTCTTACCGGGTTTCATGGGATAAAAGGGATTCATGGGCTTGCAGTCTATCTCCCCCTTCTGTATAATCACATCCTTCTCTTCTTTTCTGCCCTCTTCCTTGTTATCTCTGTTATCCTTGTTATCCTTGTTAACTATGTTAACAGAGTTATCTGAGTTATCTAAGTTATTTGAATTGCCGAGGACATCATCCATCTTGACGAGTCTGGGATTCTCAACCCTCCTCAGAACCAAATCATACAGGGGAAGGTAGTCATCCCCGGAACCCATAGGCTCGCAGAAGGGATGAGCTTTCGGGTGTAATTT
>QMTN01000099.1 GCA_003651105.1 Thermoplasmata archaeon | reverse complement strand
GCTAGGAAAGGGGTTGTTTTTGAGAGGGTTGACAGGAAGAGGATGGAGGAGAAGCTGATAAGGTTTGTTTCTGGTGCGGATGTTGTTGATGAGATAAGGGAAGCTCTGGAGTGAGATTATGGGAATGCAGATCGGCATTGTGGGAAAGCCCAACGTCGGAAAATCGACATTCTTCTCAGCAGCAACAGAAGTAGATGTCGGGATAGCAAGCTATCCATTTACAACCATAGATGCAAACATTGGTGTAACCTATGTCAGGTATCCTTGTCCTTGCAAGGAATTCAACGTTAGCTGTAATCCGAATAACTCCAAATGCGTGGGAGGGATCAGGTTCATACCCATCGAGGTCATAGATGTGGCTGGTCTCGTTCCGGGAGCACATGAGGGTAGAGGACTCGGAAACAAATTCTTGGATGATCTCAGGCAGGCGGACGCATTCATTCATATTGTGGATGCATCCGGAAGTACAGATGATGAAGGTAGAGCTTGCGAGAAAGGATCCCATGATCCCTTGAGAGATGTGGAATTCTTGGAAGAAGAGATATGCTACTGGTTTGCCGGGATACTGAAAAAGGACTGGAACAGGATAGCCAGACAGTGCGAGGTTGGGAAGATAAAGTTTGAGAGGATGCTAGCCGATAAGCTGGCTGGTCTCAAGATAAGGGAGTTTGAGATCCATAGAGCGATAACCAATCTTCAGCTCGATCCAGAGAAACCATCGAGATGGAGCGAGGAGGATATCCTGTCTTTTGCGTTTGAGCTCAGAAGGATAAGCAAACCCATGCTGATAGCCTTGAACAAGTGCGATCTTCTTGATAAATGCGAGATGGATGAGCTTATGGCTAGGTTGAAGGAGAAGGGATACATTGGCGTACCAACATCTGCTGAGGCAGAGCTGGCCTTAAGGAGAGCATCCAAGTCGGGACTCATAGATTATGTGCCCGGATCTCCCGATTTCAAGATCCTGTCGGATCTTGATGATAGGAGAAGGAAGGCGTTGGAGTTCATAAGGGAAAGGGTTCTGAGCGTGTATGGATCTACAGGTGTACAGGAATGTATAGAGAGGGTTGCCTTCGATCTGCTCAACCTGATCGTCGTATATCCAGTGGAGGATGAAAACCATCTAACCGATAAGCAGGGTAGGGTCTTACCAGATGCATACCTCATGCCCAAAGGTTCCACAGCCAGAGATCTTGCTTACAAGATTCACACGGATCTGGGTGAGGGTTTCATTAAAGCCATAGATGCGAGGACCCACAGGGTGCTGGGCGCGGATTACGAGTTAAAGAGCGGGGACATCATAAAGGTGGTTGCAAGGAGTTAGTCACTTTGCACGCATGATTTTTATACCGAAAATGCATTACCCTCTTCAACTAGGAGGGTGATGGTTGGTTCCAAAGAAGAAACTCATTCCGAGGAAGAGAGTCAGGTTATGCAAACCGGTTAAGGTGAGGTTCAAGCTTGATAGAAATCGATCTAAAGATATCCTCTATCGCCTACCCATCAAAACCTTTACCATTACGGTCTACGCGTTCAGGTGGTTTCTCTTTCTGATACTGGTTTACGTATTGATAAGCTTAACCGTCATGTTCTTCACAGAGAGCTACGAGTTCCTGCGCCAGATTGTTACGTTGAGCTTGGGAGGATTCTTTGGTTTCTTCATGGGGTATTTTGGATGGCTCTTCGCGCATCAAGTGGTTGTTTGGCTTAGCGGTAAGAAGAAAGAGGAGGAGTTTTTTGGGGAGATGAGATTCTAACCTAAAGTATTAAGAACCTTTTTGATATAGAACGAGTGATGTCAGATGGATTCAGGGAGCTGGCTCATGTAATATCAAAGCAGTTGGGGATCCCTCCCCTCGCAGGAGAAGCTATTGTATCTCTCCTGATCTTTCTTATAACCATAATCGTGGGCTGGATCATCTATTTCATATTTGAGAGATATGTTAAGAAATGGGCTGAGAAGACAAAGACCAAGCTGGATGATCTCATCCTGGAAAACATAAAGGCTCCGATATTCGTTCTCATCCTACTCATAGGCATCTACTATGCCATATCTCCACTATCTGTACTGAAGGGGTACTCTGATATAATAGATGCGATATTCAAGGTGGCGGAGATCCTTCTCATAGCATTTGCGATAGCCAAGGTTTTCAATGTACTCATAGAATGGTACTCTGAGAAGAGGGCTGAAAAGGGAAGAAGGTTGAGTGAACATCTATTGTTTGTCTTAAAGAAAACAATCCAAGGTATAGTGGCGTTGTTTGCCTTCCTGGCTATACTCTCGGCATTGAATGTGGATTTGAGCGGTGTTATCGTAGGATTGGGTGTTGGGGGTATAGCCATAGCGCTGGCTCTTCAAAATATTCTGGGCGACATCTTCAGCGCATTCTCCATATACTTTGACAGACCTTTTGAGGTTGGGGATTTCGTAGTTATAGGCGAGCATATGGGAACCGTCAAGAAGATAGGCATCAAATCAACTAGGATCCAACTGCTCCAGGGAGAAGAGCTGGTTGTATCGAACAGGGAGCTGGTCTCGACGAAGATAAGGAATTTCAAAAAGATGAAGAAGAGGAGGGTATCCTTCACCATAGGTGTAACCTACGATACACCTCTGGAGAAGCTGAAGAAGATACCCGAGATTATAAAGGATATCATAGATCCATCAAAACTTCCTGACGTCGATCATCTCGAGAGGGTTCATTTCAAGGAATTTGGTCCCTATAGTTTAAACTTCGAGATAGTTTATTACATGAAGACGAGGGATTACATCAAGTACATGGATACCCAGCAGGCGATAAACTTTGCCATAAAGGAAGCATTTGAGAAAGAAGGCATAGAGATAGCATTCCCAACCCAGACCATCTATCTAAACAGGGAGCAGTAACGTTTTATACCTTGACACCTTTTCCTTATGCAATGAAAAGGGAAGATATAAGCGATGAGGAAGCGATAGAGCATTTCAGAAAGAGATTTATGAGGATTCCGGAGGAGGAGAGGAAGAGATTGAAGGTGATCGTCGGTAAAAAGGTGTACTCGTTTGATGAGATACTCAGGCATATGAAAGAGAGAAGCGAGATAGGGAAGATTGAGATAGAGATAGAGAAGGAATACATGAGATGGCTTTCAAGGAGGAAGAGGTGAGATGGCAAGGGTTGTTGTGCAGAGACCAGACTGGGGCGATCCCGCTTGCAGGTGGGGTTCCAGATGGTTAGAAGAGGTTATCAAGGAGGCAAGGACCCATGGTTTTACGGTGAGTGATCTTTATGGAAACAAGGCTAGCAGGAGAAATGTCATAAAGGAATGCAGAAAGGACGATTTCATCTATTTTTCCGGTGTTGGTCATGGAAATGCAACAACCTTTACCGGTCAGAGGGAGGAGCCGATATTCTGGTTTGGTGATCAAGAAACAAAAGAGATCAGCAGAAACAAACACTT
>QMTN01000098.1 GCA_003651105.1 Thermoplasmata archaeon | reverse complement strand
TTCCTCAAGGCGATCTATGTGTATCAGAGGAGGAGAAGGAGGTTCGGAAGGTAGTCACAGCTTACCTTTCTCTACATCATTCGCTATCTCTTCCAGTTTCCTGAAGGATCTGTATATAACGAGATAGATTATGGAACCCGAGAACAGGAAAACCGCAGACAAGGATATCAAACCTTCAAATAGGTAGCCTTTTCCGATGATCAGTGATGCGATCATGAAAACCAAGCCCAATGAGAGTAAAGAGATCGATATTATCCTCGTTTTCGATCCATACCCTTTCATGATCCACCGACCTGACGGGTGGACTTTATGAAGTTCTCCAGCTTGCTTTGAAGCTCGTTGAGTCTTTCCTTCACCCTCTCCTCCTGTTTCTCGAGGGTTGTCTTCCTCAACTCATAGGTCTCCTTGTCCTCTTTCAAGCTTTTCAGCAACTCATCCCTGTTTTCAACCTTCACCAGCAGAGAACCTATGCTCTTGTAGATGTTGCACCCTTCCTTCAGCTTTTCAACCTCCTCAATGGCATGCTCGAGCTCCTTCAGCCTGATCTCAACCTGCTGTCTCTGCTGAACTATCATCTGTAACTGCGCTCTCAATTGCTGAAGTCTCGCTATCTGGTCTTGTAACTGCTTTGGTACTTCTTCTGCCATGTTGGTTGGATAAAGTGGAGGAATATTAAAGATTAATGGTTTCCAATGAAGAAACAACCTACAGCGAATGATAAACTATAAATAATGGGAATACATTAATCCCTTACAGATAGAACGGATTTTGAGGAATCACTATGCAGGAGGAAAGGGTTAAGGAAACCGGAACAACAACCCTCGGCTTGGTTTGCAAGGATGGAGTGGTAGTGGCTACAGAGAGAAGAGCCACGATGGGAAGCATGATAGCCCATAAGGTGACAAAAAAGCTCTTCCAGATAGATGAGCATCTTGCAATGACAACCGCCGGGCTGGTTGGCGATGTACAGATACTGGCAAGATATTTGAGCGCGGAAGCAAAGCTCTACAGGCTGATAAGAGAGATACCCATGCCGGTGGAGGCGGCTGCCACGCTCATGGCGAATATCCTGAATCAGAGCAAGTTCTTCCCTTACTACGTGCAGTTGATAATTGCGGGCTATGACTTGGAGGGTCCTCACGTATACTCTTTGGATGCAGCGGGCGGAGCAATACCAGATAAGTACGTATCAACAGGCTCCGGTTCACCTTATGTGTATGGCGTTCTCGAAGATCACTACAGGGATGATATGAGCATAGATGAGGGGATCGATCTGGCGATAAGAGCCATATCCTCTGCTATGAAGAGAGATTCAGCATCCGGAGATGGAATAGATGTTGCTATCATAACCAAGGAAGGTTTTAGGCTCATACCGGAGGATCAGGTTAGGAAAAGAAGGGAAAGGTTAGAGAAGAAGGCATAGTAGGGATCAGTTAGAGCGGATGAAGGATGACCGTAGAGGATGTTCTTAGAGAGATAAAGGTAAAGGTAAAAGAAGTTATACCGAGCGATATCCAGATAACAGATGTTGAGTTCGAGGGACCTCTCCTAGTGATCTACACGAAGCATCCCCAGAAGTTTGCCGAGAAGGAACATCTAGTGAGACAGCTCGCAAAGATGCTCCAGAAGAGGATAACGGTGAGACCAGACCCATCGGTTCTGACAGACTCAAAGATAGCGGAGAAGAGGATAAGAGAGATCATTCCGGAGGAGGCTGGGATAACAAACCTATACTTCCAGCCGGATGTCGGAGAGGTTATCATAGAAGCGATGAAGCCAGGTGTTGTTATAGGAAAGAAAGGGGCTCTCCTCAACCAGATAAAGAGAGAGGTAAACTGGACGCCAAAGGTTGTGAGGACTCCACCGATTCAATCCAAGACGGTTCAGGAGATAAGAGCTTACCTGAGGACCGTATCAGAGGATAGGAAGAGTATCCTCAGACAGATAGGGAGGAAACTGCACAGGGGCGTTTCTGAGAACGAGAAGTTTGTAAGGGTTATCGCGCTCGGTGGCTTCAGGGAGGTTGGCAGATCCTGCGCCTTACTGCATACAAAAGATGCAAAGATCTTGATAGATGTTGGTCTCGATGTTTCCTCAGATTCCAATGGTTCGCCTTATCTCAATCTGCCGGAGGTACTGCCACTGGAAACGATAGATGCTGTGGTCATAACCCATGCCCATCTAGATCATTCGGGTCTCGCTCCGGTTTTGTACAAGTATGGCTACGATGGACCGGTCTACTGTACGCCTCCGACCAGGGATCTGATGACCCTTCTCCAGATGGATTACCTGAAAGTAGCGGTTGCGGATGCGAAGAAGATACCTTACTCCTCTGAACACATAAGGGAGTTACTGAAGCACTGTATAACCCTGAACTACGGTGATACAACCGATATAGCGCCCGGTGTGAAACTGACCCTTCACAATGCCGGACATATCCTGGGATCTGCGGTTGCCCACTTCCACATCGGAGAAGGACTGTACAATATAGTCTTCACCGGAGACATCAAGTACGAGAGAACATGGCTGTTCGATCCAGCAGTGAACAGGTTCCCAAGGGTTGAGGCGGTGGTGATGGAGGCCACTTATGGAGGCAAGGCAGACCTACAACCCTCAAGGAGGGAGGCTGTGGAGAGATTGAGGGACATAGTTCAAAGAACCCTGCGCAGAAAGGGAAAGGTTCTGATACCGGTGTTTGCGGTAGGCAGATCTCAGGAGGTCATGATAGCTCTTGAAAATATGATCAGGAACGAGGAGATACCGAATGTTCCGGTCTATCTGGATGGAATGATCTGGGAAGCCACTGCAATCCACACAGCCTATCCAGAGTATCTCAACAACCATCTGAGAACCCTCATCCTGCACAGGGGAGAGAATCCATTGCTATCCGATATCTTCGTGAGGGTCGATAGCTATGATATGAGGCAGGAGCTTCTCGCAGATCCAGATCCATGCATAGTTCTTGCCACAAGTGGCATGCTGAACGGAGGACCGATAATGGAGTATCTGAAGGCATGGGCCGAGGACGAGAGGAACACCCTTACCTTCGTTGGTTACCAGGCTGAAGGTACCCTTGGCAGGAGGATACAGAAGGGATGGAAGGAGGTGCCCTTGATCGTTAGAGGCACTCACACGACGATCAAGATAAAGATGGATGTCGAGACCTGCGATGGTTTTTCTGGACACAGCGATAGGGGTCAGCTCATAACCTATCTGAACAACATGTCGCCAAAACCGGAGAGGGCCATATTCTGTCATGGAGAAGAATCGAAATGTCTTGACCTCGCATCAACCATTCATAGAAGACTGGGCATACCAACTGTAGCACCCCAAAACATGGAATCCGTCAGGTTAAAGTAGGCTAAAGTAGATGGGGTACTGCGAAATTAATTGTGGATACCTCTTATAACTACCATGCTATTATATATCACGCCTCAGGAT
>QMTN01000097.1 GCA_003651105.1 Thermoplasmata archaeon | reverse complement strand
TCCAAGGTCTTCTACCACCAACCATATCCCCTCACCTTCAAACAGTACCTCCCCATCAAGCCCAGAGTCTCTGGTCATTACTTAAACATTGTGGAACAATGTTTCATAAAGATTTTATAAAAATAGATGCACCACAATCGCTTTCCTTCAAGACTTCAAAACGATCTCTATATGCACGCCATCGGGAACCTGGATCCTCATCAACTGCCTCAAAGCTCTATCGCTCGCATCCAGATCAATCAACCTCTTATGGATCCTCATCTCCCAGTGATCCCAGGTCTCTGACCCTTCTCCATCTGGGCTCTTCCTGCAGGGTACCCTCAACCTCTTTGTTGGCAGAGGTATCGGACCACTGTAAGCTATACCAGTCCTTTCCGCGATGAGCTTTATCTGATTGCAGACCTCATCGAGTTTCCTTGGATCTGTTCCGGTCAGAGATATTCTAGCCTTCTGAGCCATATCACTCCCTTAAAGAAAAAGAGTATAGGGAGGGTGTTTTTATGCTTTTTCCACCTCTACACACACGCCAGCAGCCACCGTCTGTCCCATGTCTCTTATTGCAAATCTTCCGAGCTGTGGGAACTCGCTCACCGGCTCTATGACCATCGGTCTGGTTGGCACTATCTTTACCAGCGCAGCATCCCCCGTTTTCAGGAACTGTGGATTCTCCTCTATGACCTCTCCGGTTCTCGGGTTGAATTTCTTGATGAGTTCCTCGAATCTGCACGCAACCTGAGCGGTGTGGCAATGGAACACGGGTGTATAACCCTTTGCTATGGCTGTTGGATGATTGAGAACTATTATTCTGGCTAAGAATGACTTGGCGACGGTGGGCGGATTATCGACCGGTCCCGCAACATCTCCTCTCCTTATCTCGTTCTTTGCTACACCCCTTATGTTTGCTCCTATGTTATCTCCGGGTACAGCCTGCTGGATCTGCTCGTGGTGCATCTCTATGGTCTTGACCTCCCCTATCACTCCGCCCGGCTTCTTGCTGGGCAGGAATATGAGCTTCATGCCCGGCTTCATCACGCCCGTCTCCACCTTCCCCACTGGAACGGTACCGACTCCAGTTATCGAGTATACATCCTGAATAGGCCATCTTAATGGCTTGTCTATCGGCTTTTCTGGAACCTTGAAGTTGTTTACGGCTTCGAGAACCGTTGGGCCATCCCACCAGCTCAGTTTTCCTCTTTCCTTGACGTTGTCTCCATTGAACGCAGACACTGGGAGATACTGCAATTGTTCATCCTTGTAACCTATGCTCTTCAGAAGCTTATCCACCTCTGCCTTCACTTCCTCGAACTTTTCCTTGCTGTAGCCAACCTCGTCCATCTTGTTTATCGCCACGATCATCTGATCTACGCCTAGAGTCTTTGCAAGGAATGCATGCTCCTTCGTCTGAGCCATCACCCCCTCTGGTGCTGCAACCACCAGTATCGCTGCATCAGCCTGGGATGTTCCGGTTATCATGTTCTTGACGAAGTCCCTGTGCCCTGGGGCATCTATTATCGTGAAATAGTACTTGTCCGTATCGAACCTCTTGTGAGCCACGTCTATGGTCAATCCCCTTTCCCTCTCCTCCTTCAGTTGGTCAAAGATCCATGCCAGGGCGAAGCTCTCCTTACCCTTTGCCCTCGCTTCCTCCTTGTACTTCTCCAAGAGGTGCGCCGGGAACTGGCCGGTGTCGAGCAGTAGCCTTCCCACTAAGGTCGATTTGCCGTGGTCGACGTGTCCTATTATCACTAAATTCAGGTGTGGTTTTTCTGCCATAACTATACCTCCTCCTTCAGCCAAATCTCATAGAGGTATTTAGAGTTTTCCTCTCAAGGGGTATCCTGTTACCCTTTATAAGGTTTTGGGATGTTTCGATGATTGACGATCTCAGATTGGTAAATTTTATATATCGGGATTGGATTGGGAAGGGCACCATGAAAGGGAAGAAAAACTTGGAGAGCGATATAGCAACCATCATATTCTACACGATCATGGCTATTCTCGTATCGATGTGGCTCTCGATATTTCCATAGCGTTACCCACTCAGCAGGATCCTCTCTATCTTTTCGCCTTCTCTCCTATACCTTTCTTCCGATATCACCATCAGATACCAATCTGGAATAACCTTCTCCTTTATGGCTCTGGCTATGGGCGTCAGCTCATCGAGATTTCTGATTCCATCCCCGCATATCACAGGTATCTCCACCTTGTCTATCCTCGGCTCGGAAAGAAATAGCTCTCTTCCCGGAACATCTATTATGATGTGTCCCTCGGGAATACCAAGCTCAACCTCGAGCTCCTCCTCCTTCTTCCTCCTCTCCCTTGGATCCTCCAGGTATCTCATTCTCTCGATCTTCTCCCTGTCGGTTGCATGAACCTGGTATATCTGCTTGAATAACCTCCGGTACTTCAACCTGGTCACCATCTCTCTCTGTAGCCCTCCCATCTCGCGGAGCTTGCTCATCATCTCCCAATCGTTCAACTTGTAGAATCTGAAACGATCCTCGACATGCTCTATCGCTCTGGATAACATGAGCTCTGCAATCCTCACGGTCTTGTGGAAGTACACCGAAGAGTACATCAACTCCCTGGATATCAGGATGTTCTCCACCACACTGACGCCCTTTCTCTTCACCGCCAGTTCATCCTTATCTATCGTCAGGATATCGAAGAATCTGTCAACATCTATGGTTCCATAAGCTACTCCGGTGTAGTATCCATCCCTCAGCAGGTAATCGAGCTGATCGACATCTATGGGACTGTTCAAAAGCTGACACATGTACCTTTTCTCATCGCACCTTCCCCTTATTATCCTGATCAGGACGTCCCTATCTATCCCTCCCTCCTCCAAGATCTCAACTACCGTTCTTGAATCGATCATATCCCTTTCTTCATCCGAGAGGATGCTCTCCTCTCCCTTCAGGATTCTCTCAGTGAGATCCACATGATCAATACCGAACCTCTCCCTGAGTAAGGATTCCAAGGTATGGGAAAATGGACCGTGACCTATATCATGGAGCAGGGCGGAGCACTCGAGATAGATTCTGTCATCCTCCTTCAGGGACAAAGCATCCCCAGCTCTCTTCGCCATGTGATATGCGCCCATGGAATGCTCCAGCCTGGTGTGGTTTGCACCCGGAAAAACCATATAAGCAAAGCCCAGCTGTTTTATGCTGTGTAGCCTCTGCAGTTCAGGACTCTCCAAGAGATCGAGAAAGAGTCCCTCGAATCTGATACTTCCGTGGATGGGATCCCTGACAACCTTGTAGTCATCTCTCATCCAATGTCCCTCGGATCCACTATTCTACCTTCGATTGCGCTTGCCGCCGCGGTGGCTGGACTGACGAGATAGATCTTCCCTCCCTTACCTATCTTGCCGGGATAATTCCTGTTGCTCGTTGATAGGGTTACGTCTCCCTCAGCAAGAACTCCGGGGTGACCTATA
>QMTN01000096.1 GCA_003651105.1 Thermoplasmata archaeon | reverse complement strand
TTGCAGATATTTCCTTGAAAAGCTCCTCAGCCCGATTCACGCCCTCCTCGCTCCCCTCTATCTTGACATAGATAACGTCCTTATCTATATCGAGTGCAGAAGCCTCTCTCGTCGTTATGCTCTGCCTGCTCACGAGATCATCCTTGAGTACCTTTTCTATCTTGCTCTTATCCTCCTTTTTCACCTCGAATATCGCGTAAACCATGCTTTCACCTTTTTCCCCTATCAGAAGACCATATTTAATCTTTATCTGGGATGCTTTCCCTCCTCATCTATCTCTCCTTTCCTTATCCTGCTCGAAGATATGGGTTTACCGTCCTCGGCGAGGACCATCTTAATCATCTCTATCCTCATCTCCTTCAGCCCTTTAGCCTTCCTCAACCTGTTTATCTCCTTTGCAACCCGGAATGTCTCTTCAGATACAACTATGACATCGAAATCCTCCTCCAGGGTCAAACCATACCTGTCGTATATCGGCACTATCCTGTAATTACCATAGCCTCTCTCCCTCAGATACCTTTCCAACCTCCTCCTTCTCTCATCGTAACTGGAAACCACTCCTTTGCTCCTAGCGAGCTCGCCATCGCTCAACCCTATCCAGACCTCTCCACCTTCAGCTATCTCAAAAGCCCTGTCTATCAAAGCCTTGTGTCCTTTGTGCAGTAGATCAAAGGTTCCACCTAGGCAGACCCTCACGCCTCTGGATTCCTCAAAACCAATAAATACGTTTCTGGCTATATACGTTAGTCATGCGGATGAGGATAGCCCTGATGATAACCGCTGGAGCGATCCTGTTCCTCGTTTCCACATCCATGATATCATTGGACAAGGATATCTACGTTGATGTTAATTATCGGTATCCAGATAGCGATGGTAGCGTTTACAAACCATACAGATCCATCCAGCAAGCGATAGATCGTGCTGAAGATGGAGACAACATCTACATCTTCTCAGGATACTACAACGAGACGCTCATCATAGATAAGAGCGTGCGCATCCAGGCGATCGAACCTTTAGGAGTTAATCTAAGCAAGAACGAGCCCCATCTATACACCATAAAGGTTTTGGCGGATCGAGTTGCGATTGAAGGCATCAGGCTGATATGCGGAGGTTACTGTTACACATCCGGAATCTACATAAAGGGAAACACTACAACCATTCAGGGAAACGAGATCATCATCAACGGCACATCCTATGCTATCTACATAGACAAATCCTATGGCAACACCATAGGAGATAACAGGATAGAGGGAGGTAAGGGGATCTACATCAGGGAAGCGAAAGATAATGCTTTCGTTGGAAACGAGATAAGGAATGCAACGGGTTATGGTATCGAGGCTATAAACTCCCAGAACCTTATAGTCTATGATAACCTCTTCTACGGTAACAGGTATGGTATCTACGCTTACAACACCCATGGCATCAACATCACGAAGAACGAGATAGATGATAGCAAGGTATGTGGTGTAGAGATAGTCGGTGGTGGGGATGCGACCATATCAGATAACGAGATATCTGGCAATCCAACCGGTATTGATATCTCATCGGATGGAAGGGAGATAAGGAACAATACCTTCTCCGGGAACAGTATAGGGATCTATCTGAAGGGGAGGAATATGGAGATCTACGATAATCTCATCGAGGACTCAACAGCCTGCGGTTTATCAGCTGATAGCTCCAGCTTGAATAATATTATATATGGAAATATATTCAGGAGGAACGCGGTGAATGCTCAGGATGATGGAAACAACCAGTGGGATAATGGAGTGATCGGAAATTACTGGGATGATTACAACGATGTTGACAGGGATGGGGATGGAATAGGAGATTATCCGTACCGTATAGGTAAATCTCTGGATAGATACCCGACCGGGAAGTTTCTTGAGCCACCTGATAAGCCCACCCTTGTATCCCCAAAGGATGGAGAGGATAATGTTGGATTGAAACCAGAATTATCCGTCAAGGTGACGGATCCAGACAGCGATTATCTATCCGTGTATTTCTACTACGAGATAGAGGGTCTCGGAGAGAAGCTCGCGGGTGTGAGGCATGGTATTCCAAATGGAGGTGTCGCCAAGATAACCCTGAGGTTACCATATGATGCGAACGTCGCCTGGTATGTTGTCGTTAATGATTCGAAGCTGGAAACAACCTCTGATATCTGGACCTTCTATACCCTGCCGGTACCACCTGCCAACAAGAGACCGGTTGCGGATCCCGGAGGTCCATACCAGGGAGTTGTCAATGAACCCGTGAAATTCGATGGATCCGGGAGCTACGATCCCGATGGTAGCATAGTGTTTTACAGATGGAACTTCGGAGACGGAAGCGGAGAGATCTTGGAGATGAGCCCGACGCACATCTATGGAGAAGTTGGAACCTACACGGTTACTCTCACGGTGATAGATAACAATGGTACGAGCGATACCAAGACGACGACCGTAACCATAGAGCCGGCCGGGCAGGTGGAGAACCAGAAACCGATTCCAGTCATAAATATACCCGATACCGGAAAGGTCAATAAGCTCATCAAGTTCGATGGATCTCAGAGCCATGATCCAGACGGGGAGATAACGAACTACACCTGGGAATTCGGGGATGGATCTGTAGGTTATGGAGCGGTGGTATACCACGCTTATTCCAAGCCGGGGATGTATGAGGTCAGGCTGACGGTAAAAGATGATGATGGAGCTGAGAGAACGGCATCGACCTATATCAAGATAGAGAAGGAGAAGAAATCCCCGGGTTTCGAAATCCTGATAACGATCCTTTCAATAGTCATCCTCATCTTCATCCTGAGAAGGAGATAAGCCGGCGGAGGGATTCGAACCCCCGACCTGGTGATTACAAGTCACCCGCTCTACCGGGCTAAGCTACGCCGGCTTCTGGATGGAGATATCAAAGCAGATATAAAACTCTCTCGGTGCGTAGGTCTTTATTTTGTTTATCTTGAGCACATCCATACGAGCTTTCGTTATCTTTCTAAGCTGGTTTAGATGCTCTCTTATCTGATCATCTCTCAAGATGGTATAGTAATGGATGATCCCGTTATCCTTTGCCACACTAATAGCGTCTGGTAAGAATTCCCTGGCTCCAAAAGGATGATTCATTATGATCCTATCCGCCCTTATCCCTCTCCTCGCGAGATCTCTCACAGCTTCGCCAGAGTCTCCGTGTATCACCTCTATCCTGTGGAGCATCTTGTTCCTCCTGATGTTTCTTCTTGCAAGCTCGATCGCATGCGGGTTGATATCTATGGCGTAGATGATCCTCGGATTTGCATGCTTCGCTATCACCAGGGAGAATGGGGCACAGCCTGCGAACATGTCTATCACTATCTCCCCATCCCTCACCAGCCTCGCAATCCTGTATCTCTCTCCCGACAGGCGGGGGGAGAAGAATACTCTGGAGATATCCACCTCGATATCAACACCGAACTCCCT
>QMTN01000095.1 GCA_003651105.1 Thermoplasmata archaeon | reverse complement strand
TCATGTGGATGTAGAGCAGATCTCCCTCCCTCCTCTTCTCCTCCGATCTCTTCAGAAGATCCTCTATCGCCATCTTCTGCCGTTCCATCTGCCTCTCTACCCTCTCCCTCTCTTTATCCTCCGGCGATTCGGTGGGAAGGAGCTTGACAGCCTCTTCGAGGGCCTCGCTCAAACTGGACTTTCTTATGGTTCTGCATCCATCGAACCTTCGAAGGTGTATTGGCGTTACAGCAACTATCTCACCTTTATCATCAAAGATTATCTCGGGCGAAGGTTCTCCTTCTGTTATCGCATCCATCAGTTCCCTCAACGATTTCGTTACCTTCTCGATCTCCCCTTCGTTCAGATCCTTGGTCTCTCTCTCCTTGTCAACACCGGATCTGAGACATACCTCTTCAGCATAGATGCCTCCAAGCCCAAGATCTATTGCGAGGGTTCTCACCAGATCCTTCCCAGAATTCTTGATATGATCCGCGAGGTTTTTTGGATCCGCATTCCTCACATCCACCCTGGATGGAGGAAAAAGATAGGTTTCTCCCGGCTTTATAACCCTGTGCGACCATACCTGCTCCTTCATGGGTAATACTATCTTCCATCCCTCATCAACTAGGATAAGGTTTCCATTGGGGATGAATTCCATGACCAGCCTGTAACCGGAGGTCTCCATCACCATGATCCTGTCGAAATCATGTTGATAGATGTCAGCAATCTTGTTACCACTGAGATATTTTCTCAGAGCCATGGCAAACATACTCGGCTTCCCTGGTGTATCTATCTTTTCCTTGCTCTTAAAGATCCACCTGCCCGCCGATATGATTAAATTCACCCTTCCGATCTTGCTACCCCTCACCCTGAGCAGTATATCTTCTTTCCCGATCTGGTATATCTTGTCGATGTAGGCTCCGATGATTTCTTTCAACTCTCTAACCATCCCGAGGATCTCAAACGCCGATATCTGCATCGCCGATCCTTTCTATGATATGCCATGATATAAAGTTATGCAAAAGTTTTTTAATCGGGGTGCATCTGATTCAATCGTGGGATCTCGTCAGCTGAGGTTTGATGTTGAAAAGAAATCCGGGTTCAACCTCTGCGTACTCTGCAGAGGAACCAAGATGCTGTGCGGTAAAGAGAGGTGTCCTGTCCTGGTGAGATTCTATCATTACAGCAAGGTAAAAACCTTGGTCGATGATGTCATCTTGGACGGCTCATCTCCTCCGAGCGTATTCATAGGAAGAATAGGTTATCCCAAGGTTGCCATAGGTCCCCTTGTTCCTCCATACCATGGAGATACATCCTACATAGATATACCTGAGATCTGGGATGATGTCAGCATAGACGATATCATTAGATTTAGATCCCAGCTCGTGAGAGGGAAGTACATCGTGAACGTTAAGGATGTCGAGAGGAGCGATAGGATCATAGAGTTTACAAGAGAGCTGGCTCTATCCAAGGATCCCGTTGATACCGAGGTTCTTTTCGAAAAGAAGCCTCATGGCAGGATAGCGTTTTACGACGACGCACAGCCCCATGGACCGTCTGCTCCGATAAGATACATGGATATATCCAATCCCAAGTACGATCACCGGATCGAGAAGGCTTTTTATGATACTGATATGAAAGCAAAAGATGCGATCATGGAGCTTTACAAGAAGGGCGTCATGATCTCGAGGATACAGAAAGCTTTCAGCGTGGGGGCATTTGGAGAGAAGAAGTATAGGAGATTCGTTCCAACGAGATGGAGCATAACCGCTGTGGATTCCATAATAGGGGAAGAACTCCTGAAGAATACGAAGACCTATCCCCTGATAAACGAGTACAGGGTCTACAAGTTCAAGAAGCTCGACAACAGATGGGTGATCATCTTTTTACCAACCACTTGGAGGTATGAACTCATAGAGGCTTGGTATCCGAAAACCACTTGGAATCCCTATGGATCGAAGATAGCCATGTTTAACAGTTACGAGTTTTACAATGGAAGGAAGGATTATGCTGAAATAGGTGGCTGTTACTATGCAGCGAGATTAGCTGTTAACGAGAAGCTCAATCAAGAGAGGCGCCAGGCTGGCGTGATCGTACTCAGGGAGGCGCATCCCGGCTACATACTCCCGGTTGGGGTGTGGAATGTTAGGGAAGCGGTCAGATCTGCCTTGAAGAGAGGGTATAAGAAATGCGAGAGCTTGAGAGAGGTTCTCGAGGAGGTGAAGGGTTTCATGGATATTCCGGTGGAGAGATGGATCAAGAACAGCGCTATACTGAAGGATCTCCTCCTGCAAAGGAGGTTAGAAGAATTTCGGTAACAATAAGGGAAGTTTACTGTAGGACTGCCTTATCGAGATCCGATCTTCCCGATATAGATTACAGCTTGAATCCTTACAGGGGCTGTGAGCACGCATGCTTGTACTGCTACGTTCCCAATGTTCTGTCCATAGATAGGGAAGAATGGGGAAGATTCGTGGAGGTCAGGAGGAACATACCAGCTGTTCTGTCCAAGGAGTTAAGGAGGAAGGAGAAAGGGGTTATAGGTATATCGACGGTAACGGATCCATATCAACCTGTTGAGGAGAGATTTAAGCTAACTAGGCTCTGCCTTGAGCAGATAGTGAGGTTCGATTTTCCGGTTGATATTCAAACGAAGTCTGACTTGGTTTTGAGGGATATGGATGTTATAAAGATGCTCAGCGATGCAACCGTCGGCATAACCATACCCACCCTCAGGGATGATGAGAGAAGATTGCTTGAACCGAGGGCTAAGCCGATAGATAAGAGGTTATCCGCTCTCGAGAGATTATCTAAGGAAGGGATAAGAACCTATGCATTCGTTGGTCCTTTGTATCCGAGCACAGAGGTGGAGGAAGTAAGGGATATGGTCGAGAGATTCCTATCTCTTGGAGTGGATCTCATCATATTCGATACGCTCCATCTGAAGAAGGGGGTGTGGGAGAACATCGAGAGGAACGTGCCCAGGGATCTGGCCAGAATATACAGAAGAAGGTTATTCGAGGAGAGGTCTTACTATGATGTGATGTTTGATGAATTCGAGAGATGGTGCAGGTACTATGGTATGAAGCTCGAGAAGGCTTTTTAGGATTGCTTCGCCGATAACTCGATGAATCTCCTTAGGATTAGATAGAGATCATAGATATCCTCTATCCCGATGTGCTCCTCTCTGGTATGAGCTACCTCGAGTCTTCCCGCACCAAAGATAACAGATGGTATACCTTTCTCGATCAGATTGGCTGCATCCGTCCATGCCGGCATGCCCGAGTATTCCACCTTCCTGATCCCCTCGATGGATTTCTCCAGGATTTTCACAACGGGTTCATCCCTTGATATGCGGATGGGTTGATCAAAAACCTTTACCCTGAAGGTTGCATCGTGCTCTCTCATTATCTCCTCTATCCTTTTCTTAATATAATGGATATCATCACCGGGGAATATGGG
>QMTN01000094.1 GCA_003651105.1 Thermoplasmata archaeon | reverse complement strand
TTCTTGGTGGGACACCCGCCTTTATCAAGGTTCTTACCAAACAAACGTTTGCGGAGCCGGCGCCGATGATGGAGTAGAGAACCTCATCGAGTTTTTTGCCCACGAACTTGAGACCATTTATTATTCCAGCAAGCGTGATTGCTGCAGTACCCTGCTGATCATCGTGCCATACCGGGATATCGAGCTCCTCTCTGAGGCGATCCAGTATATAGAAGCACTTTGGTGAAGCTATATCCTCGAGGTTGATTCCACCGAACGTTGGTGCTATCCATTTCACTGCCTGGATGAACTCGTCTGGATCCTTGGTATCTATCATCACTGGAAATGCATCAACACCTCCTAAGTATTTGAAAAGCAAAGCCTTTCCTTCCATCACGGGCAATCCCGCGAGAGGGCCTATATCTCCGAGACCGAGGATTCTCGTTCCATCGCTTATCACCGCAACATAATTCCCTTTGTTCGTGTGCTCGAATACCTTCTCTGGATTTTTTAAGATGTCCTTACATGGCTCCGCAACTCCTGGAGTATACCATATTGCAAAATCATCGAAGTTCCTTATAGCACATTTGGGCATTATCTGGACCTTTCCCTTGTAAAAAGGGTGTAACCTCATCGCCTCCTTCGCCGGCTTTTTTGCCTTCTCAAGCAGTTCCTCAGCGGTTACCTTCTTCTCCATCGAAGGGGTGATGTGCTGACTGGATTAAAACTTTGCCCCGCAAATTTCAAACACTGAAACTATTTAAAACGCCCCGCGCTTAAACCCTTCGATGTATGCGCTGATATCCCTGCTCACTGTTATCGTGGTTTCGATAATTGTCGTCAGGATCGGAGCGGTTGCGTTGGAGATGACGGGTCTATCGAGGGAGCTTGCAACCTTTCAAGCTCAGTCTGCCTTCTCAGGAGTTGGATTCACGACATCAGAATCGGAACATGTGGTTTCTCATCCCGTTAGAAGGAGAATAATCAGGATACTGATGTTCGTTGGTTCAGCGGGAATAACGTCCGCGATGGCAACCCTTGTTTTAACCTTCATAAATCAATCCCCCAAGGAGATGGGGATAAGGTTCTTCTGGCTGATCATAGGTTTGTTCATCATCTACCTATTCGCCAGATCGAAGCTGATAGATAGAGGTATGAGATGGCTCATCAGGAGGGCGCTTGAGAGGTTTACGAGCTTAAGGGTATATGATTTCGAGCACTTGCTCGGCTTGGGCAAGGGTTACTCGATATGCGAGTTCGAGGTGAAAGGTGAGAGCTGGTTGCAGGACAGGAAATTGAGGGAGCTGAAGCTGGATAAAGAAGGTATCCTCGTTCTCGCTATCTACAGGAAGGCGGGAAAAGAGGAGATGTACATCGGTGCGCCGAGGGGTGATACCGTGATAAAGAGCGGTGACAAACTGATATGCTATGGTCCGGAGAGCGCTATCAGAAGCCTATCCATGAGGATCAGAGGGAAGGCTGGCGACATGGAGCACGAGGAGGCCATGGAGGAGGAGAGGATAAGGAGAGAAAGAGAGGAGATGGAGGTGGAGAGGATGGAGAGGTTGTCTCTCAGCCCTCCATGAGCTTGAGGATGGCTTCAGCGATATCTCCCTTGCTCTCCCTCAGCGCCCTCTCCGCTTCCTCCCTGCTCCTTCCGGTCTTCTCCATGACGAGCTTTATGTCCTCCTCCGGAAAACCTTTCTCTTTTATCTGGGGTGTGCCGATAATCTGGTAAGTCTTCTGACCATGGGCATCCATCAGCGTAACCTCCGGTTGCTTGAAGATGTATTCCTTGTCTTTCGTCCTTATGATAACCTCCTCGACATCCTCTATCTCCCTTATGTTTATCCCTAGTTGTTTCATGAGCTGAGAGATCTGTCTCGGATTGAATCTTTTCGGTAACATGCAAAGGTTAAATATCCTGATCTGGCTTAACCTTTTGCATGCTATCTGCCAAAGAGGCAAAGATACTCGACATAAACTCTGAATACTTCGGAGTGAGTGCAGAGGAACTCATGGAAAACGCTGGAAGAAGGGCTTCGGAGATAGTGATGCATAGATTTGAGCCGAGGGAGGTCGTGATATTCTGCGGATTGGGGAACAATGGTGGGGATGGTTTAGTTATGGCGAGATATCTATCCGAGATGTGCAGGGTCAAGGTGATCCTGGCTGATGATCCATCAAAGATAAAGACATCCATTGCAAGGAAGAACTTCGAGAGATTGAGGGAGAAGGGTATACAGGTGGAGGTGTACGGGAAAGGAGGAGTATTGATAAAGGATAGCGCGGATGTTTTGGTTGATGCATTGCTGGGCGTGGGCATGGTTGGGGAGCCGAGGGAGCCTTACCGATCCTGTATCATGGATATAAACAGGTGGAAGGGAAAGAAGAGGATAGTATCTCTTGATGTTCCGACCGGTATGAACGGGAAGGTGAACGTTAAGCCGGATCTGACGATAACATTCCATGATGTCAAGGAGGGGATGAACAAGGATAACTCTGGAGAGATAGTTGTTGTGGATATAGGTATACCGGATGATGCGATAAGGTATGTTGGGCCAGGTGAGCTCAAGATCTTGTATCCGAAGAACAAGCCATCCTCTCACAAGGGCGAGAATGGGAGAGCTCTCGTGATAGGAGGGGGCATGTACATAGGGGCTCCAGCTATCTCTGGATTAGCTGCGCTGAGAACAGGTATAGATCTCTGTTACATCCTAACCTCGAAGAATGTAAAGGAGGTTCTCGCGGAAATCCTGGAGAAAGCTCCTCTGGATGCACTAAACCTGATAGTCCATGGAATATTCGATAATCTCTTGGATGTGAATTCTCTACCAGAGATAGATAGATTTATCGAAAGATCCGATGCTGTACTGATAGGACCAGGTCTGGGGAGGGGAAAGGGCATAGAAGATGCTGTCATAGAGGTAGTGAAGATGTGTAGAGCGAAGGGTAAAAGAATGGTTTTGGATGCGGATGCGCTGAGAGCTGTCGGTAGAGATCTGAATGTTATAATGAATAGCGGTGCCGTACTGACGCCACACTCAGGGGAGTTTTTCAGTCTGACCGGAGAGAAATTACCAAAGGAGATGGAGGAGAGGGAAAATATTGTGAGGAAATGGGCGAAAAAATTAGGGGTAACGATCCTTTTGAAGGGCGAGGAGGATATAATATCGGATGGGTACAGGGTAAAGAGGAACAAGATCCATAATCCAGCTATGACGGTTGGGGGAACCGGAGATGTTCTTGCCGGTATAACCCTGGCCTTGCTCGCAAAGGGCGTTGAACCCTTTTACTCTGCCTGCATCTCATCGTTCATAAATGGTCTTGCGGGAAATATGGCTTTTGAGGAGCTTTCCTATGGTATGCTCGCCACCGATATCATAGAGAGGATACCAGATGTTTTGAGGAAGCATTTATAAAACGTATGGTCTTTTCGATCATCGAGTGATGAGGAGAATATTGGTA
>QMTN01000093.1 GCA_003651105.1 Thermoplasmata archaeon | reverse complement strand
GAATGGATGAGGGAAAACCTCCCTAAAAATGCCGTGGTGGTTGCCCGATGGGATTACGGCAGTCAGATCAACGTTTTGGCCCGCCGATCAACTGTTATAGACGAAGATCATTATCTGCCATACTGGATATATCTCACCTACAGACATGTTTTCTGCGCTCAATCGGAGCGTGAAGCGCTGGAATTTTTGAAAACCCGAAATGCTACTCATCTTATTCTAACCAAGGAGGATCTTAAATCTGCTCAAGTAGCTTCTGTGCTTGGCTCAAATGAAAACTTTGACAGAGCCTTTCGCTTGATTCCCCTAGAATTGAAGGGGAATATGGACAAAAAAGGCCTTCTATCGTTAATCCCGATCTTCCCTACAGTTCAATCTAAGGTTAAGATCAGAAGGGTTGATATGATATTCCGTAAGGGCAGGTTTTTCAAACCGAAGGAATTAGAGAACGTATATCTGATCGAAGGAAACAGAAGATACCCTGTCAAATATACGTGGATTGACGGGAAAGAACGGGTGAACCTATCTCCCGAAGCTAAAGGGGCGGTGATATTATTTAGATCCCGCACTCGATTCTGGCGAGGGTTCCTCACGTCAGATCATGGATATAACTCTTTGCTTATCCAGCTCCTTCTTAAGAAGGAAACAGCCCACTTCAAATTGATCTACGATAACAATGGCATCTATATCTGGCGGGTGGAATATCCTAAAGGGATAGCCCAGAAGAAGGAATACATGGTTAGGCATTTCCCCGAAGGAAAGTTGAAGGAGAGCTGGATGTTAGGCAGGATAAGATGATCTTGACCGCATACGGCGGATTGAGATAAGATAAATCTCAGAGGTGATCGACATGAGCATTCATCCCGACAAATTAAACGAATATCGCAAGCTCATCTTTCGGATAGCAATCTCATACCTGAAAAATCATCACGACGCAGAAGATATCACCCAGGAGGTCATCCTGAAGGCGCTCAGGATGATCCAAGATGATAGAGCTATCTCACCTGGTTGGCTGGCCAAAACGACGGCGAATCTATGTGTGGATAAGATCCGTTTGAGGAAGAGAACGGTGCGGATAGATGATCTGTCTATCTCCGCCCATTATCCATCCCCGGAGGATGAGATACTGGCAAGGGAAACGAGGGAGATGCTGGAACGGGCTATGGCTGATCTGAGGGATGATGAGAAGGAGATCTTATGGGAGCGATTCGTGGATGGAAGGAGCTATGAGGAACTTCAGCGCAAACACGGTCTTTCATACTCTGCTCTGACGAGCAGGATATACAGGGCGAAGGACAAGCTGAGGAGGAAGATGAATGAGCTGATAAATCGGATTAATTCGGTGTTCACCTTGCTTAGGTTCTCCCCGGTGATGACGGCTAAGGTAGCAACGCTGACGATCTTTATCTTCCTCACGATGATAAGCCAAAAAGGGAGTGTTACCACAACACCCTTCGAGGGGTTTACCATTAGCAGCGAAGGCAGGGGAAGTGAAACGGCTTACACGCTGGAGTCCGATACGAGGGGGGGCGATATAAAGCGTGGAACTAATGTTAATAAGGCGGAGGATGAAAAACTTAGAGAGCTGATAGATGAGCTTGTGGAGATGATCCCTACAACAGAGGAAAGGGGGGGAAATTCCGATAAATCCTTGCGTGGAAGCATAATCGAGCCCCAAGATATGGGTGCTACTACCGTTTATCCGGCAGATACGGTCTATAGGGGGAGGATGGAGAGCGGAGAAGATATTTACTTCGAGCTGAAGGGATATAAGTTTCTCAAGGTTCATCCTGTATATCACAGGGAGTTAGTTGAGGTTGCAGAGGCATACGATGGCACGCTGATACCCGTCTACAAAGGGGTCAAAACCGTCGTGCCCATCATCTGCACCAGAAAGATAGATCCCCAGAAAGCTGCCAAAACAATCGATATGTATGAGTCCCTCCTCCAAAGCGACAAGTATACTCCTGAGCAGAAAGAGAAGATATGGGAGGACTATTTGATTACCCTGAAGCACTATGAGGAGGTGATGGCGAACCCTGAAAAGCTTAAAGGATATTCGACCAGTGAGCCTCATGGTGACATCATAGATCCTGTGTTATCCTATCCCACCTGGGACACGCAGAGGATAAGGGAATATCTCATCGAATCGGGTATCATGATACCTCCTGATGAATGAAAATCTTTCAATTGCAAAGCCTTGAATATGTCCTGATGGATTTAGGTGGGAGAGATCAATCCGGAGTTGAAGGCTGCCAGTTTCGTATGATAGCTGAGGCCATCGATCTGATCTCTCCGAATTCCCTAAGATGATGCATATCTACCTCAGGCACGAGTCCCCTGGAATTTGGAGTTACGCCGAGGAACCCCAGACTATAATCAGCGCTCTCCACCGGGGAGAGATTCGACGTCAGCGATTACAAGGCGGTCTGCAACGAAAGGGTGGTTCCGTACTCGCACGCCAAACACAGCAGGTTCAACGGGAGACCCTTCATGGTCGGCTCACTTGCGCGCGTGATGATAAACGGCCACAAATTAACCGGCAAAGCGCGCGAGGCGATGGAGATGTTCGGCCTTGATAAACCCTGTGAGAACATCCTGATGAACAACCTCGCCCAGGGCGTCGAGCTGGTTCAGTCCATCGAACGTTCGCTTGAGATAGTGGACCGCTTCCTCAAGGACGGGATCAGGGACGAGGAGCCCGTTCCGGTCGAGCCCAAATCCGGCAAAGGCACGGCCGCCGGGGAGGCGCCGCGCGGGACCCTCTACCACAGCTACGAGTTCGACGAGAACGGGCGCGCCGTCTCGGCCGATATAATCACGCCGACCGCTCAGAACTATGCCAACATGGAGAAGGACGTCCGCGCCTCGCTGGAAAGGATCAAAGGCGAAAGCGACGAGGAGATAAAGTTCAAGATCAACATGGTCATAAGGGCTTACGATCCCTGCATCTCATGCTCAGTTCATCTCGTCAGGATATGACCCTCCCACGGGGGCGCGGAGCCCCGCGCCCCCGCCAAGTCATTCCCACATGGGCAAAGAAGATCGCAGAAACTCACCGGTTGACCGGCGCTATCCCTATGACGGCCGATATGCTGGTAACGAGGTGATACACTAACGTCTGCTAGCCCATCCTTCCTAGCCTCCTGATATCCCCTAACCTTGTTATCCCGACGATCATAGACGATATGATCAACGGGAGCGCGTTGAGGAAGAGGTCGCCATCATGCATGATATCCTTCGGAGAATGAAAATCCTCCGCGAAAAATCGAGGGGATATTCGTTATATGTGTGACATCCCGATATGGAGGTGCCTCATGAAGAGGAGTTTTGTTCTCCTGGGCATATCACTGATGGCGGTGGGCCTCCTGGTTTACCTTCTCATCCGAGGAGGAGAGAAGGCGAAGGTGAATCGGGCGGAGATGGAGGCTAAGCCGGCTGTATCCTCTCCT
>QMTN01000092.1 GCA_003651105.1 Thermoplasmata archaeon | reverse complement strand
GGTGTGCTGTATGAGAATGGGAATGAGTATTATCATATACCCATAAAGAAGGGTGATATGCCTTTGGATCCTTTGATCAATATAATCCTGGATAAGAAGTACAACGTTACCCTCATCTCGGAATCCCCCCTCTTGGAGCACGATGCGATGTACATAAGGTTGCAGATAGAGAGGGCGATACAGAAAAGGACGGGTATAGAAAATCCGGATTATAGAGACCTGTCTGTACTATGAGCACCTTCAGGAGATCCGTGGAGTACATATTGAGGAATGCAAAACTTTTGTTGTCAAATCTGGACGATGACAAGATAGAGGATATCTGTAAGGAATTCCTGAAGGCAAGAAGGATATTTCTCTACGGAGCAGGGCGCAGTGGTCTAGTAGCTAAGGCTTTCGCGATAAGACTAGTTCACCTCGGTCTCCAAGCCTATGTGATAGGAGAGACCATAACGCCTCCCGTCAGGGAGAAGGATCTGGTAGTTGTTATATCTGGATCCGGCGAGACCATACCCTCTGTTATGACCGCGGATATAGACAAAAGGATGGGAGCAAGGCTGATCGCCATAACATCGAAAAGGGATTCCAAGATAGCAAGAAGAGCTGATCTGCCTGTCATCTTATCCGTGGATCTGGAGGATAAGGATAGATCCAAGCTCGCTCCCCTTGGTACGATATTCGAGGCGAGCTCATGGATATTTCTCGATGGCTTGGTCGCGAGACTCATGGAGATGAAGGGAGAGGATGAGGAGAGGATGAAAGAAAGGCACGCCACCTTGCAATAGCAAAACATAATAAATGGTTCATCATCTTGTTTCTTCACCATGATCCAGAGACCCAGAGGGACAAGGGACTTTTTGCCGGAGGATATGGTGAAGAGGAGATACCTGGAGAAGGTGCTGAGGGAGACGTTCCTGTCCTATGGTTACAGAGAGGTCCAGACCCCCACCTTCGAGCACCTAGAATTGTTTACGGCAAAATCCGGAGATTCCATCATAGAAGAGATCTACAGCTTTAAGGATAAGAGTGGAAGGGACCTTGCTCTCAGACCCGAGCTCACCGCGCCGGTTATAAGGATGTATGTGGAGAAGCTTCAGATGAACCCAAAGCCCCTCAAGCTATTCTACTTCGGTAACTGTTACAGGTATGATAGACCCCAGAAGGGAAGATATCGGGAGTTCACCCAAGCTGGATGCGAGCTCATAGGTTACAGCTCTCCGGAAGCCTTATCGGAGCTCATATCCCTGGCATGGAACTGCCTTGAAAGGGCTGGTCTAAAGGATAAGAGCTTGAAAATAGGGAACCTTCACTTGGTTGAGACCTTTCTCGAGAAACATGGTATCAAAGATGAGCTGAAGAGGAAGATCCTCAGGCTCGTTGACAAGAGAGATTACGATTCCCTGCGTAAAATCCTTGAGAACAAGCTATCCGCAGATGAGTTAACCATGATCCTCGATTTCTTCAGATCTGGGAGCTTGGATAAGTTAAGAGATATCTTGGATGGTGTCGAGGAACTGGAGAGGTTTGAAAAGGTGATCGATTTCCTCGGCATCTTTGGCGTGGATAAGTATGAGGTGAGTATGGAAGTGGTCAGGGGTCTGGAGTACTATAAAGGTATCGTTTTCGAGATAGAATCTCCAAGGTTGGGAGCGGAAAGACAGATATGCGGAGGCGGTGAGTACGAGCTGGTGGGATTGTTTGGAGGAAAAGAAATACCTACAGCTGGTTTTGCGCTCGGCTTTGACAGAGTAATCATCGCGCTCGAGAACGAGGGATTTGTTTTTCCAGATGAACGGATAGATTTCTATATAATTCCAGCAGGCAGGAAGGAAGAAATCCTCAGCAAATCCGTAAAGCTGGCCATGTTGCTCAGAAGGGAAGGTAGAAGGGTTGATATCGATTTGACTGGAAGAAGTCTGAGGAAGGCTATGAGCTATGCTGACTCGATGGGTTTCAGGAAGGTTATCATAGTTGGGGAGAAGGATCTGAGGGAAGGGAAGGTGACGGTAAGAGATATGGTAACTGGAGAACAGGAGAGGATGGAGGTGATGATCTAGTGAATATCTACATCATAGACTCCTCGGCTATCCTTTCCGGAAAGCCAATTTCTCTTGATGGAAAGATAGTCATACCAGAATCTGTAAGGGATGAGGTTATGAGGGAGGATCCGAAACTGCTGGAACTTATTCAAGGAAACGTAACCATGGAAAGCCCGTCCAGGGAATCCCTTCTGCTGGTCAAGGAGGCTGCGGAGAGGCTCGGAGAGGAAAAAAGGTTATCTAGGGTTGATAAAGAGGTCATAGCGGTCGCGCTCGACAACAAAGGAAGGGGCAATGTATGCATCATAACCGATGATTATTCCATACAGAATGTCGCAAACCTCCTTGGATTGAGGTTCAAGGGATTCTCTGAAAAGGGGATATCGGAAAGGTTTGTTTGGAGATACAGGTGTAAAGGATGTAAAAAGGTTTTTAAAAGATTTTTTCCTTCCTGTCCAATCTGCGGATCGGAGCTGAAACCAGTGGTCAAAGGGAGGAGAAAGGTGGATGTCTAAAAGGAGATACGCCCTCCTGTTCGACCTCCTTGTCGCTTCCCTCGTTATAGTTGGGGTCATGGGAACGGTGTGGCTTTACTCAGAGCAACCATTTCCTGGTCCTCCACCCCTGGTAGTGATAGAAACGAGTAGCATGGTTCACGATGTTTCGCCATTCGGTAGGATCGGAACCATAGATCCAGGCGATATCGTCATCGCTAAATCCATCCATGGCAGAGGAGATGTCATAACCAGAGGAGGGAACCATAGTGGGGCCAGATTTCTTGGCTACAAGAGATATGGGGATTATGGAGATGTGATCATCTACAAGCCCTTGGGCAGGGATGATGAGATACCGATAATCCACAGAGCCATCTGCTGGGTGGAGTATGATAAGGAAAGCGGTACTTACACGGTAGAGGAGTACGGTATCTACAATGCAACATCCATAACCATACCGGAGCTGAACCTGTACAACGTTAGGTTCAGCCACTCCGGATTCATAACCAAGGGAGATCACAATCTATACTGTGATCAGGATCCCCTGCTCAAAGGAAATATATGCCCGGAGCCTGTCAAGCTGGAATGGATCGTTGGCAAGGCGGAAGGCGAGCTACCTTGGTTCGGCTCTCTCAAGCTCCTTTTCGAGCATCTTGTTGATCCATATGCCCATCCTTTAGAAGTACCAGATGACAGCTGGATATGCCTGTCCATATCCATCGCCTTCCTCATCGGCATACCCCTACTCCTGGATATAAGGGATTACTTGAGGGAAAGGAAAGGTCTTGGCTCACAGGAAGGGATAACGGATAAGATGGCGAGGAACAAGATCTTCAGGGAGAAGATCCTCGGGAATATCGTTCTGGTTTACTGGATCATCCTCTTGCCCCTGCTAGCTCTCTACCTGAGGTTTACCTTTCTC
>QMTN01000091.1 GCA_003651105.1 Thermoplasmata archaeon | reverse complement strand
ATTATAACTAGATCAGAAGCCATATGACTCTGTATGGGCTATCACCGGTCTTCTATGAGAGAGGGGTAGACATTAAGAACGAATTTGAGAGGTTTACTATAGCATTGCGGGAGGTGTTCCGCAATGCTTAAGTTGACAGCACCACAAGCTTAATCAAGCATATAAAAGGATGATGACAACCAGATCTGCCTCCAGGTCCAATCTTGCCAAGAATGATAGATACCATCTCCCTTTCAGATCAGCAAGGTTAACGGAGAGCTGGTAGATCTTTCCGGTTGCAGATATATTAACTACGCATCTCGTGGTGTTTTCGTCACTTTCGAAAAGGAAGAAGATTCTTCCTTCAAGGGTTAACTCTGTGACATTTATTCCCATCTCTCCATACCTTATTCTTATATTCTCCATGCTGATGTTACAATCGGTCGATATCTCTATACTCCCTCCAAGACCTATGGATGATTCGTTCCACGAGATCGTCAGGTTGGCTTTACCATCTCCACCGAAGTTGAAGGATCCCATTATAGTCAGATACTTTCCGTTTATATCGAATGTTGTGTTGATCCTCGCTTTACCTTCACCTATCAGCGTTAGGCAACCTTCCCCTTTCGTGGTGGATAGGTTGAAGGATAGGTTGAGATCTTGAATGGATACATCTATCTTTTCTCCATACCATATCCTGAAATGATCAATAGATATCACCGCACCACCATCGATATCGATCTTGATCTTTCCAGAGATGTTTTGGATGATCACAACAAACCTCTTACCGCTCTCTACTAAGATCCTTCCATCAACACCACCGAACGTATCGTTGTATCTAAATGTCGAGTGGATCTCCAGGTAACCTTCTCCACCAGTTACAACAACAATGAAGCCATCTTCGAGCTTCTCTACACTTAGATTCGCCGATAGGTTCAGATCTATGTAACCGCTCAGGTTGATTATCGGACAGTACTTGGTGTAATTATCGAAGGAAAGGTAGACATCCCTGGCGTACACTCCATTAACATCCAATCTGCAACCGACCTTTGCTCCCTCGCAGAATTCAATCTTCAGGTATGAATCTTGATCAAATCCGATTTCCTCTGCATAGAAGCCAAAGGTCTTGTTGCCGAAGGCGCCAGATATCCTCAGGTTGAATATATCTGCAGATCCGGATGATGTTATGTTTATCTCTTTATCATCGGCGCACGAACTTATGGAAAGAGAACCTTTTCCTGATAAGCTAATAGATAACAGATTCCCTATCTGAAGATTATCGATACTCAGATTATCGATGCCACTCTCTACCTTAATCCCGTTCTCGAAGGATTTGACTGTAATAGAGCCGTTGAAAACGGCATGGTTCAAACTAAAGATGCTTCTACCATCATATCTCATCACGAGATCATCTACGGTAACATTGGTTCCAGCCCCTCCGTCTATATCTATGTCTATCTTTTTAATCCTCTTATCTTCCCACGCCATCAAGAAATAGATCTCTCCAGAAGAAGCGAAGTTGAAATCTATAATTCCATCAAAGGATAGGGTTGCATTCTTCATGCTGATCGAGAGATCTGAAAGATCCACAGAGGCTGATGCACCTGCTCGAGCTTTTCCCTTTATCATCAGAGAAGAGTTTTTGAGGAATAGGTTGAAGTATGGTACCGAGCCTTCTAAGGCTACCCTTAAAGAGAATGGATTAACCAATCTCAGAAAAAAGTTAGTATCTGCACATGCCTCTAAATCGAAAGAATCAGGTCCAATGTCTAGAGATATACCAACGTTCCCTTCCAGATGGAGATCCCTTATAACTGAACTGAAGTTCAGGATTCTTAAGGATAGACCTCTTATGTTCAAGGATGCATTTTCCAAGATGAATTCCACAGATACCTTCTCCTCGAGCCTGTATCTTACCCATACGCTCCTCGTTTCTTCCCTCGATATACCCTCCTCATCATCGATGCACCTCACATAGATCTTATGCTTCCCGAATTCCTTCGAACAGTTCCATTCGTAATACCAGTTATCCGTTCCAATCGCATCCGACCATTCTCCATCATCTATCTTGACCTGAACCTTCCTTACGGTTCCGTCCGGATCCATCGCCCTGCCCTCTATCCTGACTTTGCCCTCCACAATCTCTCCTTCAGCAGGTCTATCTATAATTACCGATGGTCTCCAGTTCACACCCGTATTGTTTATGGTAACCTCCACCTCCGCGATATCTGAGTAACTCAAGCCATCAAAGCTCCTGGCGCTTATCGTGTATACTCCATTAAGGTAGTCCATTGTATCAATAACATAAGTCCATGTGTTATTCTCACCCATCTTTGCTTCCTTCCACTCCTTTCCATCAATGGCTATCTCCACCTTCTCTACCTTGCCATCCTCATCATATGCTCTACCTACTACCTCAACGATACCCTTGAGCTCTGTACCATTTGCCGGATAGTCTATGCTCACGGTCGGGGGCTTGTTCCTTCTGAATATCCTGCCCTTTACCTCCAAGCTCGAGTTATCGATGGAAAGGTATAGATTCTTGACCTCTATCATGAGCTTTTTCAGGTAAGGCAGTTCAAACCTTACACCACCAAGCTCTAGATCTGTTGAGAGACCGAGATCAATATCCTTGGAGAACCAGCTGAAGTTTTCTCCGAGCTTTAAGAGGAAATTGTGCAGGGATAGAGAGGAATCAACGAGAAGAGTCAGGCCTTTCGCGGTTACATTCCTCCACTCTATCTTGGCATTCAGGTATGTCTTGGGTAGGAAACTCATAGACAGTATATTCGATACCTCTGCTTCGATCCTTCCGGTTGCGCCTCCAAAGGAGTTTATCTGGATATATCCTTCTCTCCTCAACAGCCAACTGATATCTATCTTCTTGGGAAGGTTCTCGACCGAGATGCTTCCCATCCCTCTCCTCGTTTTGATCGATAGACCTATGCCCGCAGCATCTAGGGATTCTCTCTCATAGTGTAGCTTGCCACCGTATCTTGAGAAGGGTCTCAAAAGGAGGTTGAACGAGGAGCTGGACAGTCTCTTTATGGTTAGGTTGGCATAGATATCGTTGATGTTGAGGAAGAAGGTTGCATCGGTTTCTCTGAAATCGGAGATCGTTTTGGATATCTCGAAATCCCATCCGCATCTAATCCTGGATCTCTTCCACTCGAGCCTTGATGAAACCGCCGGATCGAGATGTATTCCAAAGGTTGTCTGACCTCCGCTCTCGTTCCTTACCGATGCAAAGATTATGATTCTCGTATCCTTATCAAAACCTGTCACCGGTCTGAATTCTAACATATGGGATGGTTTTTTCTTCAGAGAGAAAAGATGAGGAACTATGATATAAGACAAGGAGCATATCTTGGGGACCTTCTCTGACGAAGGCGATCTCATACCAAAACCTACACTGTACCCTTTCATGAGGATCGGGATCCTCAATCTACCCTCGATGGTCAGATCTCCATATCTTATAT
>QMTN01000090.1 GCA_003651105.1 Thermoplasmata archaeon | reverse complement strand
GCTTCCCATTTTTCTGCCAACTTTCGGTTAGTCCTTGTTAGAAGGAGACAGGAAACAGGAGGCAGGAAGCAGGGGAAAATCTATATTCCCGTCTCCCGTTTCCTGCCTCCTGTCTCCTACCTCATGCGGTAAACCTCCTTAACGGAGTGTATTCTGCCCTTCGGCCATGTCCAACGGGCTTAGGCTATTGAAAGCCGTGGCATTAAGCGGTTCTGCCGTAGAGCCCGGAGCTAGGGCGGCATCCCAGGGTACTTGGTAGCCCGTTAGACGTAGCGGCTCCCTTTACCGCTCGGCCTAGTCAACCGTTGCCTTGCTACCGCCATCGCAAGCCCTCGACTTTAGTCGTGGGTGGTTGACCTTGGAGAGACATATGAATAACCACGGAAGGTCTTATAGCAAGGAGTATGCCAGGCATAAAACAGGAGGGATAGGGAAACCATATCCATCGATCAGCTCCCGGGTTTGAAATATCATACACAAATTGTGAACCGATCTTCCCACCGTTTTCCTCCATCGCCGTTCACGGTCTGGTCATCCGTGTATTCTCTCTGATTTGAGCCACTCCTTCAGCACCTCCCCCTTCTTCACCTTCCAGGCCGCTTTTACGATGGGCGATTCCGATCTCCCTTCTCTCATCATCTCTTTGACGAAGGAGGGAAGTCTCGCTTCGATTTCCCTATCTATCTCTTTTCTCTGAGAGGGGGAAAGGGAGCTATAAATCTCGTCCAGCCATTTTCCCTCCTCTTCCCTTATTTTTCTCTCCCTCTTCTTTCTTTCCTCCTCCCTTGCTCTTTTCCTCGCCTTCTCTTTCTCCTCCAGATATCTCCCGGGCAGGTTCCAGTTTTGTCTTATCGCCTTAACGAGATAGGCCGCTTTATCCCCGGCCCTCGTGTAATGTATGGCCTCTATCCATCTCTCTATGATCTCTTGGTCATAGCTCCTTACGAGATCCTCGGCGGTTGATCTGGAGACGTTGAGCTCCATAAGCCTATTTACAAGGTCGGCCTGAACGGGAGTTAAAGGCTCGAGCTCCTCCTCTTGATCGGATTCGGGCAAGGTTTTCGCCGTTTTAACCTCAAAATACTCCTTGAACCTCTCGACCTCCTCCATAGCTCTCCACCCAGGATAGTAGGTGATAAGCCAATCCCTCCACTCACCTCTCCTCTTCCTTTCAGGAAGCTCCTCCCAGGTCCAATCCTCCAGGAACCCCGTCTCCTTGAGCCTCTCGTGAGCGGGATCGAGGATCCCCCTCGCCTTTGAAAGATATCTCTGGCGGGTGACAGGTAGAAGATCGCAGAGGGTTGAGTATTTAAAGGAGATAGATCTGCTGCCTCTCATTATGATACCATAGAATTTGACGCTCAGGAATTCGTAGATCCTCTGAGCGAGGGGGATTTCAAGCGACCTGTAGTAATCCCAATCCACAGGCTTCACGTAATGGGCGTTGATACTGTTGAGATACCAGTTATTCGGGAAGAGGTAATTGGTATCCGCTATCTCCCCGTTCGGCAATCTTTTACCTTTGAAGATCACCCTCTCATATAGATGGAACGTATCCTCTATCCATTGTTCACTTTCCTTATCATAAAAGGTGCCTTTGGAGATCACCCCTGTGAGTGTGATCCTCTGCAGCGCCTCTTTGATCCTTCGGTAGATCTGTCCCCCCTGTGTCTTCAGCCCCATTCTTTTGGCGAGCCCGTAGATGGAGCCCAGGGGGATCGGGTTCTGAACCGGAAATGGGAGCTCGCTGATGATCTGCTCGATGGCCTTGTGAACCCTCTTTTCAAACGGCCCGGGATATCCGTATTCGGTATTCGCGAGCACCGTCCAGGAGATCTCCAGTTTCTGCTCCCCCCTCTTTACCGTCGCCCTGTACTCGGTTTTGGTCCTTTTTCTAACATCCTTATCCTGGAGGGCGAAAAAGGGAAGAACGAGAAAGTTAACCTCAGATCTTAACACCTCGGGGGTTTCCCTGTTTTCGGTTTCCCCCTCGTCGATCGAATCGGTTTTGGACAAGTCTGAAGACATCCCTCACCTCCCAATGGTAGTTCCGAGAATTCAAAAAAACAACAACAAAGTATCGTTCCTCCGCCTTAACCGCCAGCAGTTGAAAGGGCGTGATAGGGCTAACCGCCCTATGTTGTTGTTGTTATATCTGAGAATTCCCGGAAGCTATGAGATGGTTCATCGAAGGCTTGACAAATAAGAAGAAAAAAGGTTTCCTTGTAGGAGGGGGCGATGAAAATGCTACCTACCTACAAGGAGACCAAAATGCTAGATAAGATTATCAAATCTCTCAAGCCGTTTCAAGTGATCCTGATGGAGAGATTCAGGATGAACAAACAAGAAGGGATAGAGATCCTGCTGATGCTTGCCTGCGGGCATCTGTTCGAGATCTTCACCCCCAATCAACTCGCCCAGACATTAGGGATAGACAAGAACAAGCTCTACAGAGCCCTAAAGGAGTGGAGCATCTACCAATACAGGAGGATGTTCTCCCTGATGGGATGCAAGATGGCATCACAGATGATAAAGGAGGCGCTTGAGAAGAGCCCTGCCACTTTATCCAGATTGAGAATCACCATCAACGTGGATGACACGGTGATAGAGAGGGTAGGCAAGCTGATAAGGCTCACCTATAGCTGGTTCAGCGGCAGATGTAAGAAGGTGGTCAGAGGGCAGAACATCATAGCGATAACGGTCAAGATAGGGGATAGGATCATCCCCCTAAACATAAGGCCTGTGGGCAAGCAAGGGAGAGGGAACACCTCTAAGCCGCAGATCTTCAGAGAGATGCTCGCAGAGGTGATAAGGTTGTTTGAGGAGGAGGAGATAGAGATAAGGCAATTCCCCATCACCTTTGACAGCTGGTATGGCTCAAGGGAGTTGGTAGAGTTGCTCAAGGAAGAGGGGTTCGATCAGATACTGATACATGCCAAGAGCAACTACGTCTTTGAGATAGAAGGCCGAAGAGGGAAGTTATCCTCTCACAAGAAGGAAGTAGAGTTGAAAGAGGGATGGGGAAGTAAGGGATTGGAGGTGTGCAGGAAGGTGGCGTTGAGCCCCACCTTTGGAGAGGTGGTGCTGCTGTTTTTCCGTGAAAGCGGCAAGGTAAAGTGTTTGATGGGATTTGGGAGGAAGTTTAGAGGATGTGAGATGGTATCCATATGGAAGCAGCATCATGGTATAGAGCAGTTTTGGAGGAGGCTGAAGAGTGAGTTGCAGATACACAAAATCCGCCTTTTGGGAAGGGAGGGGGTATATGGAATGATAGGGATCAAGTTGCTTGGATATCTCCTGATGGAGAGGATATCCATTTTGACGAGGTTGTCGTTTCATCAGATCAAGATCCGTGTGAGGAGGGAGGTTGATGTCGGTTTCTTCTTCAGGGAGCATTTTCATCTTTGTGGTGCTCCTCAGCGCTTATGATCCCTATGATCGTGTACATTGTGGGAAATATCAGTATAATTT
>QMTN01000089.1 GCA_003651105.1 Thermoplasmata archaeon | reverse complement strand
GTGCCGTATGGAGGGTGAGAGGCGCAGATGCAGAGATAGAGGTTCATGATAATCCCCTTGCTCTCCTGAAGATAAAGACCAAGACAAACGCGACCATCGAGTTCAACCTTGCAAACGATATCCGTGCAGAGAAATATGAGAATATAACGAATATAATCAGGATCCATGGTGAGATAGATGGAAGGATCATCATGGTAGCTAAGGGTGAGGCGGAGATATCCAACGAGTCTGTAAGAATAAGCCTGGAATCTCTCGGATCGGTTCTGTTCATGGTGGATCCCTTACCAGATGTATCAGTAAATATCCAGAGCCAGGTATTCCACGAGGAAAGGATATCGAGATACATAGGCAACAAAAAGATAGGGGCGAGATTACTCCTTCAGCTCAATAACAGCGATGAGATGATATTTTCCGATATGAATGTGAGCTGTAAGGTTATGAAGGGTAGGATCAAGGTAGTTGTCAATGCCACGGGAGAGGGAAAGGCTATCATTCTAGATGTTAGGAACGATGTCCTCAACATCAGCAAGGAGATAGTTGTCAAGATAGATAATCAGAGCATCCAGATAGCCAAGAGCTTCGAAGAGGTGGTAAATTTCTCCAGCGAGGATCCTGCCAAGTACTACATCCTGAATGGAACGAACGGATTACAGATAGTGGTATGCATACCGAGGTTCTCGACCCACACTATAGATATAATCGAGTCAGAGGTTACATCGGTTGAAGCAGAGGAGAAGGAAACACCTGGTGCGGGCATGGCTTTGTTAGCCATATCAATAGTACTGGTAGCGCTCCTCGTGAGAAGATTCAGGAAGTAGAAACCATATCCTCGACCAACCTCTTGTAGGAATCTGCAAGCTCCTCCGCTTTTCCTCTATCCTTCGACTCAGCGAATATCCTGAAGATGGGTTCTGTTCCGGATGGTCTGACAAGGACCCAACCATCTTCCAAGTAAATCTTCACTCCATCGGTATCATCTATTTTCCTGACATCTTGTTGAGAGCTCACCACATCCTTTATCCTTCTCAATACATCTTCCTTCCTATCGTTCGGACAGGTAATTTTGGTCTTAACCAGCTCATACCTTGGTAACTCGCTAATCAACTCAGACAGGCTTTTTTCTTCCTTTGCAAGGAGCTCCAGCATCTTTGCAATGGTCATCGCAGAATCCCTGCAGTACTGATGCTCTGGAAATATGAGACCACCATTTTCTTCCCCGCCGAATACCGCTTTAACCTCTTTCATCACCCTCGCAACTATCGGAGAACCAACCCTGGTATAGATGACCTTTCCCCCTTCCCTTGTAACAACCTCCTCCAGAGAGCTGGATGTGGATACCGGTGTGACAACTATTCCTTTTCTTCCCCTGATGATGTATCTTGCGAGAAGGGAGAAGCTCTGGTCACCAAAGATGTAGTTTCCCTTCTCATCTATGAAGATGGCTCTATCCGCATCCCCATCTTGGGCAACACCAAGGTCTGCGCCCACCTCTCTAACCCTCTCCATGAGTTCTCCCAGATTCTCTGGTACGGGCTCAGAAGGTCTTCCTCTGAAAAAACCATCGAGTTCACAATTTACTTCAGTCAATTTACAACCTAATCTCCTTAAAAGCTCTGGCGTAACAACTGCGCCAGCCCCATTCCCGCAATCCAGAACAACATGGAGATTCGCCTTCCTGATAGCTTCTGTATCAACCTTCGATAGGATACCCTTTATGTAAAGCTCACCAGCTCCATCCCATGCGGAAAGCTGACCGACCTTATCCCAGGAAACGATCCTGAAGCTCTTTGAGAAGTAGATATCCTCTATCTCCTCCTCCTGCTCCTTCGAAAGCTCTGTTCCATCGAGGTCAACAACCTTTATCCCGTTGAACTGGGGAGGATTGTGGGATGCCGTAATTATAACGCCCGCATCGTAATCCTTCTCCTTCACAGCATACTGCAGGGCTGGCGTGGGCAAGATACCAAGATCCTCGACATTGCAACCCACAGATAGCAATCCTGAGGTGCATGCGGATTTTAGCATGTGGTTTGATATCCTCGCATCCGTACCCATCGCGATAAAAGGTTTTTCTTTCCTCCTTGCGTAATACGTTCCTATCGCTCTCCCGAGATCGAGAGCTAGATCTGGATTCATATCTTGATTGACTACCCCTCTGACCCCATTCGTTCCAAACAGCCTGGTCATGTTCCAAGATAAATAGAACCCGGTATTTTTACTTTGTTGATCCCGTACCAGTGGATATCACCAAAAGGTTTAATACCTGATCAACCTCTATGAGAGGTGATGCCGGGAAAATGGATGATCTCGCTCGGGATACTGATCATCTTTGTTCTCTTGTTTAGTGGCTGTACCATAGAAGAAGCTGATTTCGAGCTACACGAATGGGGTGTTTTCGTAAAGGGATATGAATGCGATGATACCATGGTCAGAACGATATCTCCACACACCATTCTTGTCAAGAAACCTCTCCTTTACTTCCATGGTATTACCGATCCTTTATGGGTTGAGATCCGCATAGATTCCATAAGGAATGCCACAACTGTTCCGAGTGCGGTGATAAAGGACGGACAGATCTTGTGGGAGGTGATGGTTGAGGATGATAAAATTGTCTCGCTGAACGGCACCAAATACGATCGCCTCTTCTACGAAGGAGAAATAACTACCCAAGTCAACATATCCGCATGGATCATGGTATCTGCGGGGAATGTAACCTTCCATGTGGAGAATCTGGAAGATTACAGCCTCTCAAACATCATTTTCGTCTACGGATATCCAACCGGAGAGCCTGGATACGTGCATAGAGGGATCACCTATGTTTATGCAGATTCGCTGGAGGGAAACAAAGATCTATATCTTGTGGCTCCGCTCAGAAATACATCGACATGGAGCTTGGAGGATTTCCGTGCTGGCCTGGCAGATAGGGGGTTGTATTCCGAAGAAATCGATGAACTGCTCCACCTCTGGGAAAGGTGGTGGTTTTACCCAACCAATCTGGGTAACTACTCGAGATTGGTATTCATCATACCCCAGTCAGTCTATGACAAGCTTCTTCCAATCCATATCAAACCAGAGCCCAGAGAGATGAGAAGGGTGGGGATATTCACCATAACGGATATACCCATCCTTTCCCTGGAACTATCGACTGATAAAGCCACCTATGAGCCTGGAGAGAATGTAACCATAAGCCTGAGGATCTCAAACCATGGAAATCAAGATGCATCATTAACCTTCCGGAGCGCGAAGCTGGCTGATCTGGAGATCCTCGATGAAAAGGGTGAGCGGGTTTATCTCTGGTCCCATGGTAAGTACTTTGCCCAAGTGATCACCCATAGAACCATAGAAGACGGGAAAAGTGTGGAGATCCTGAACATCACATGGAACCAGATCGACAACAGGGGTTTACCCATCAAACCCGGTGTTTACAGGGTAAGGGGATGGCTAGCTCTGCCGAAAAGGGTTTACAGCAACGAGGTCATCATT
>QMTN01000088.1 GCA_003651105.1 Thermoplasmata archaeon | reverse complement strand
GGTCCCTCCCAGATGAAGGGGACTGGGTGTCCCTAGATGATGAGGAGGATACCCTGGCATCCGACAGCGAAGAGCTATTTTGATGGAGATGCAGAGGATTGAGAAGGCAAAGATATCGAGATGCAAGGTGTGTGGAGAGGAGAGTATTTACATATCCGAGGCCCTTGGCGTATGCTTGAAATGTATACGGGAGAGACCAGATGAGGCTATCGAGCTGTGCAAATCCGCTCATGCCAAGGTGAGGGAGAGATTCGGTCTACCAGTTGATCCTCCGAGGGATGAGGATGGTATAGAGTGCAGGATCTGCTCGAACAGATGCATCATAGGAAAGGGTAGCAAGGGATACTGTGGATTGAGGAGGAACGTGGATGGAAAGATAGAGAGTCTCGAAGGTGTAATAACAGCATACCTCGATCCTCTTCCAACAAACTGCTGTGCGGGCTGGTTCTGCCAAGGAAATAAAGAAGATGGATACAATCTTGCCGTCTTTCCATACGGTTGCACCTTTGATTGCCTTTTCTGTCAGAACTGGGAACACAAGCTCATAGATCCAAGAATAAGGATGAGCGAGGATGATATCCTTAGGATGGCAAAGAAGGCAAATTGCGTCTGCTACTTCGGTGGCACGCCAGAGCCCCAGTTACCATTCCTGTTGAGGGTGAGCGATGCCATCTTGGATGAGAAGAAGATAAGGATATGCTGGGAATGGAATGGCACCGGAAACAGAAAACTCGTGGAGAGGTCTGCAGAGCTATCCGAGAGGAGCGGAGGTATAATCAAGTTCGACCTGAAGGCATTCGATAAAAACCTGCATCTTGCTCTCACCGGCAGGCCGAATGATGCGGTTCTCGAGAACTTTGAGTATGTGGCGAACGAATTCGGCAGAGATATACTGACGGCAACCACCCTGCTTGTTCCCGGATACGTAGATGAAAGGGAGATTCAAGAGATAGCCAGATTCATATCCTCCCTAGATCCAGAGATTCCATATTCTCTCCTGGTCTTCCATCCGGATTTCATGATGATGGACCTACCGATAACTCCCAAGGAGCAGGCGTATCGGTGCTACCAGGTGGCGAAGAAGTACCTGAAAAGAGTTAATCTAGGCAATGCGTTCCTTCTGTCTGAATAGATGATCGCTTATGGACTTCTTGGGTTGATCTCGCGGGTTAGCGAAAAGGATGGGGAGAACAACACGGTATGGGAAGGGATAGCTCCGGTTAATAGGTCAAAGGTTACTCCCGAGGTACCTGGCGTGATCTACTGCGATACCGATGGAGCAATTCCTTGGAACATTTCTGATCTCCATAACCTTTAAAAGCGTAAGCTCCATACCGCTAGCAATGAAGCTCACGGATAGATGCACATCCTGTGGAAAGGGGCTCATCGAGAGGGGTTTCGTCACCTTCCCTTGCCCGATATGCGGAAATCCCATAGGGAGGTGCGAGAACTGCAGGGAGCAGGGCGTAGAATACGTGTGTGAGAACTGCGGTTTTAAAGGTCCCTAGGTGATTTGATGGGCGAGGTAGTGGCTCTGATAAGGGTTATGCCATCGAATGTCTTGAATGATGAACAGATGGAACAGCTCAAAGAGGAAGTGAAGAAAAGAATAAAGGAGCCTGCCAAGCTAACGAGGATAGATATAAGGGATATAGCCTTCGGACTCCGAGCTCTTGATGTAACGGTTGTCGTGCCAGATAAAGAGGGTGGCGTAGATCCGGTGGCTGAGGAGATATCATGCATAGATGGCGTTGCAAGCGCAGAGGTTATAGATCTCGGCAGGATCTAGGAACAGCTCCCCACCTTCTGCATGGATTCATGAGTCCTTTCTGCTGAAACCCTTTCTAAAGCTTCTATCCCCAGCTCCGTTGGAAAGTAAGTAGGATAGGAAGAATCTCCCCTGTTCATCTCGACCATCTCTGCCATGATCATCTTTTTGAGGTGCCACTTCACGGTGTGATGGTTGAGGTGGAGTGCCCTCGATATCTCCAAAAGGTGCTTTCCCGGGTTTTTCTTCAGATAATCCATGATTCTCCTCGCATTCCTGTTCCTCAGGATCGATTCAGCTATCGCCCTCTTTCTTGCCTGGATTCCGCCCTCAACAAGATAGTACACCTTCTTTCCTCCTATCTTCCTGCTCCTTATGAGATTGCACTGCTCGAGCTTCCTGAGATGCCACTCGACGTTGCTCGGTTTCAGATCAAGGTCCCTCGCTATCTCTCTCAGATGCGACCCCGGATACTCATCTATGTAGGAGTAAATGGTTCTCCTTATTTCCTTATCAAGGACGTTCTCTGGAGTAACGTATTTGATTCCACCTAAGAGAGCGAAGAAAGTCACCAATATCGCTGATATCACTATTATTACCACTATACCTATTCCGATAGCTACACTAGGCGTGAACCTTATGAATAACATGCTTACTGGCAGGAGAGAGGCTATAATCTCATCTAATCCATCTTCTAAGCCCTTCATCGCATCCCATCCTCGATTCAAGAAAGATGAGAAAATTTATATACTTTACTTATGGGCAAGGATGCATTCCAACCTTCCAGATCTCTTCTCCACCCTCACGAAACCGAACCTCTCGAACTGGACTATCTCGCCATCCTCGACCTTCTTGAAATCCTCCTCCACAAATCCCCTTACCTCTTTTAGGCTTTCTGGGTTGTATCTCCCATCTACAAAGATCAAGCCCGGTATCTTCACCGTTATATCTATGTGATTTTCGGTCACCCACTGGATCTTTTCCATATCCTTCTCGAGTTTCTCTCCAGCATATTCAGCAAAGATCTCTTCATCCCCCTTTTCTACCAGCCTGACGTTGTAAAGATCCTTCAGCCTGAAGGTTGTACCCTCCTCCATCTTTACCACATCATCTCTGGGGATGAAAAAGATGGAACCAGTCTCGACAATCCTGAAGCCCATCTCCTTTGTTGGATGATACCTCAACCTCTTCCTGAGATGCGGTGCATCTCTCACTACCAGCTTGATCGGATTTGGAACGAAGAAGAATCTCTTCGAGATACCATCTATGATCTTCCTGTTAACGGCTTCGAGCTGATCCATGGTTACCGTGGATTCTGTTTTTGAGATTCCTTGAGAGAGTACGAACTTCCTTATCGCCTCCGGAACTATGCCCCTTCTCCTGAGACCCCTGAGGGTTGGCAACCTGAAATCGTCAAAACCCGTCAGCTTTCCATCATCTATCAACCTCTTGATAATCCTCTTTGACACCGGTAATCCCTCTATGGATAATCTCGAGAACTCCATCAAATGGGGCTTTCTCAGGTTCAGCTTTTCAAGCAGATAAAAGTACACCTCATCCCTCAGTTCATACTCCTTGGTTCTGAATGGATGAGTAACTCCGGATAGGGAATCTTCTACTGCTCCCGCAAAATCGTAGGTCGGCCAAACCCTGTATCTGTATCCCTGCAATGGATGCTCGGCATCTACTATCCTGAAGAGCGTGGGATCCCTCATCGCGGTATTCTTGCTC
>QMTN01000087.1 GCA_003651105.1 Thermoplasmata archaeon | reverse complement strand
GTGCGACCTTCTCATCAACGATCAGGTACGCGTTGTATGTCGTTCCCGCGGGGATCACATAATCGTGAAACTCCCTTGCTGCCCAGTCGACAGCACCAACCCAGTAAACACCTTCTTTAAGCTGAACAACCATATTCTAAACCTCCTGTTTTATCTTAACACGCTTTAAGAGAAGTGAATTTGAGACAACAGATACAGAGCTCATAGCCATCGCAAATGCAGCGATCTCAGGCCTTAAGAGAAGACCCATCGATGGATATAGAACACCTGCTGCAATCGGAATCCCGAGACTGTTATAAACAAGTGCCCAGAACATATTCTCTCTGATCTTTCTCATCGTACGCCTGCTAAGCTCAATCGAAGCAACGACATCCCTGAGATCACTTCTCATAAGGATGATATCTGCACTCTCAAGTGCAACATCACTTCCAGCCCCTATCGCAATTCCGATATCAGCCTCGACAAGTGCAGGAGCGTCGTTTATACCATCTCCAACAAACGCAACAACTCTTCCCTCCTTCTGAAGCTTCTTTACCTCCTCTGCCTTTCTTTGAGGAAGAACCTCTGCTATGACCCGGTCTATCCCGACCTCTCTCCCTATAGCCTTTGCCGTACGTTCATTATCTCCTGTAAGCATCATGATATCAATGCCCCTTTTTTTAAGCTCCAAAACAGCATCCCCTGCAGAAGCCTTTAGCCTATCAGAGAGTGCAAGAAGACCAGTAGCCCTTCTCTTGAATGCAACGATCATAACTGTCTTCCCTTCCTCTTCAAGCCTTGAGATAGAGCCTTCAAGCCCGGATATATCAACGTTCATCTCCTTCATAAGACGCCTGTTCCCAAGAAGGATCTCTTCCTCCTGAATTTCAGCCTTAACACCCATCCCTGGTAGTGCCTCAAACCTTTCCGGCTCCTTTATCTCAACCCCTTCTGATTTTGCATGTTTTATGATCGCATCTGCAAGTGGATGCTCTGATCTAATCTCTGCTGATGCTGCAAGCCCAAGGACTTCCCTTTCATCATGGTCAAAACCAAGGATATCAACAACCTCGGGCTCACCCTCAGTGAGTGTCCCTGTCTTATCAAATACAACGGTATCAACCTTGTGTGCCCTCTCAAGCACCTCCCCACCTTTTATCAAAATCCCGTTCTCTGCCCCCTTGCCCGTCCCGACCATGACAGCAGTCGGTGTTGCAAGTCCGAGTGCACATGGACACGCAATGACAAGAACCGCAATCGAGATGATGAGCGAGAAGAGAAAATCCATTCCAGCCACGAGATACCAGACGAGAAACGAAACCAGGCTTATCCCGACGACAGCAGGGACAAAAAAGGATGCAACCCGGTCTGCAAATCGCTGGATCGGAGCTTTTGATCCCTGTGCCTCCTCAACAAGCCTTATGATCTGTGATAGGGTTGTATCCTTCCCGACTCGTTTTGCCTCAAAGAGAAAACTCCCGGTTTTATTGATCGTACCCCCTATTACCTCCTCCCCTGCCCTCTTCTCAACAGGGATCGGTTCACCTGTTATCATCGACTCATCCACAGAGGAGTATCCTTCAATAACGACTCCATCAGCCGGGATTCGCTCACCGGGTCTAACCCTTATAACATCCCCCACCATGACCTCATCTGCAGGGACTGTTATCTCCTTTCCATCCCTTAAAACGGTCGCAAACGCAGGCTTTATCTCAAGGAGTTTCCTGACAGCCTCACTCGTCTTACCTTTGGCAACAGCCTCAAGATACCTCCCAAGAAGGATGAATGTGATAAGAAGTGCTGCAGTCTCAAAGTAAACCTCATGCCCCACGATATCGGGGAAGAACGTTGCAGCCGTGCTGTAAAAGTAGGCAGCGGATGTTCCAAGTGCAACAAGCAGGTTCATATCAGCGCTTCTGTTCTTAAGTGCCCCATAAGCACCTTTGTAAAACCCGTATCCTGCGATAAACTGGACAGGAGTTGTCAGGATAAAAAGAAGAAGGGACTTGTACGGAAAATCCCCGATAAACATGCTGATTACAAGTATCGGTATGCTTAAGGAGAGGCTGAAGAGGAAAAGATACTTCTCTTTTGTAACCTCTGCTTCTCTTGCCCTCTTTTCACCCTCAACTTCCTCAATCCCCTCTTCTTCGATCACCTCGTACCCCGTATCCCTTATCACCTGCTTCAGGCGAGAGGCTGTTACAAGATCCGGGTTGAACTCAACAACCGCCTTCTCTGTTGCAAAGTTGACATGGGCACTGTAGATGCCTTCCTCTCTTTTAAGCGCTCTCTCTATCGTCCGGGCGCAGTTTGTGCAGGTCATACCCCCGATCCTGATCACTTCCTTCGCACGCTTTACACCATACCCTGTATCGATTATCGCCTTCTCCAGATCTTCTGCTTCGATTCTTGCGGGATCATACTCCACGACTGCTTTCTCTGTTGCAAAGTTAACACTCGCTGCCTCAACCCCCTCTCGCTTCTTAAGCGCCTTCTCAATCGTCTGCGCGCAGGTCGCACAGCTCATCCCCTCAACAGAGATTATGACCTTTTTCTTATCGGGCATAACCCTCCTCATCTATGATCTTTTTGATCTCATTCTTCAACAAGGGGATGTCTTTTTCCACAGTATCCCAGACTGCATCCAGATCAACTCCAAAGTAACCGTGAATCAATTTATCCCTCATTCCTGTCATATCCTTCCATGGAATACCCAAATACTTCGCCCTTATTCTATCAGATACTCGCTTGGCGGCTTCTCCTATGATCTCAATCTGTCTTATCACGCCATCCTGAACCAGGTGATTCTCCATAAAATCTCCATACCCCATATTCATGGTGTACTCCTCAATCCGAGAGATAGCATCCAGTATATGCTGCAGATAAACAAGATCCTCTTTCATCCATAGATCACCTCCGCTTCGCTTTTAATTCGCTCAATAAGATATGGGCTTATTGCTTTCTCAGTTAACAGATCCACTTTTACACCAATAACATCAGAAAGCTCTCGTTCTATCTTTACAAGCTCAAGCAAGCTCTTTCGCTCTGAAAACTCGACAAGTATATCGATATCACTCCCTGGGGCTTCTTCTCCACGTGCATAAGATCCAAAGACCTCTATTTTCTTCGCTCCATATCCTCTTAGGATTGAGACTATTTCTCTAAAGATCTCTTTATCTTGCATCATAGATCAGTGTACACCCCATCGAGAAATATAGTATCGTGACTTTCGGTATGTTTTGAGTGATTCAACCGGTAATAATATTCTCCCCCCATCTCTTTTATCTCTCTCAAATTTTCATTACTCAGCAGATAAATAGATCGGATACGCTTCAAAAAGCTGTCGTAGTCCATTATCTCTCCTCACTTTCAATAATTTCAGTTAAAACCCTTTTCTCGATCTCTGCGATCTTTGATGTTAACGCATTGCGTAATTTATCTGGAGGATTTGGCTTTTGATATTGTCGATATTCATCTCTAAAATTTTCTACAGTCTCTATCCGCTCCTTTCTCATACTAATGTAATCTTCAAAATCCATCTTTTGCC
>QMTN01000086.1 GCA_003651105.1 Thermoplasmata archaeon | reverse complement strand
GAACTCCGGAGGTATATAGTCTGAGAGATAAACCAGATCGTTTGCCTTCTCTATCCTTATACCTCTCTTGATGGCTGATCTGGCATCTATCCTCAGGACCACGGGTTCCTCGGTTTTTCTCTTCCCGACCTTCAAGGCCTGCTCCATGCTCGGAGATAGATGAACCTTCCTCCTTCCCATGGGTTTCAGACCCTCTTTGAGGATCCTTTCAGCAGATTCCGGGGTTGTTCCATGGTAGAGGTAATCTACATCCTTGATCTCCTCCAGATTTACCTTGACTGGAATCGAATGGCCATAGAGGGCTCTTATCCTATTACCCCTTATCTCGAACCTCGCACCCTTGCCTTCAGAAAGTTTTATTATCATTTCCAAATCAGCCCATGGAAACCTCTTCTTCACCTTCTTCAGGATCTCATCTACTGGAACGAAGCCATCCTCTTCCATGGGTAGATCCTCTGGGTTGTGTCTAAGCAGATAGGATAGATACCTGCTGAGCCTTTCCATCCTTCTCATACGGTTAAACCAACAATGTTTAATACCGATAATTAGATTTCTGCTTGGGGGAGATAGATGAGGGAGATGACCGAGTTTCTCAAGAGGGAGTACGAGGAGATGGAGAGGCAGGGTTTGACATGGGTTATAAAGTCCTTGAATGGCCCCTCAGAACCCCATGTGATCGTGGAAGGGAAACCCTGTCTGATGTTAGCGTCAAACAATTATCTAAATCTGGCAAATGATCCAAGGCTGAAGGAGGCAGCGATCAGGGCGATAGAGAAGTACGGAGCAGGAGCAGGCTCGGACTGGTCGATAGCCGGGACCATGGATATTCACGTGGAGCTGTACAGGAAGATAGCAGAGTTCAAGGGTACGGAGGATGCGATAACCTTTCAAACGGGATTTGCTGCAAATGCCGGCCTGATCCCTCAGCTGGCTGGAAAAGGGGATCTGCTTGTATCGGATGAGCTAAATCACGGTTCGATAATAGATGGTGTTAGATTATCTAAGGCGGATAGGGCGATATATCCTCACTCCGATATGTCAGCGCTTGAGAAGATACTGAGAGAGGCTGACAGGAAAAATTACAGGAGGATAATAATCCTGACAGATGGGGTCTTCAGCATGGATGGAGATATAGCGAAGCTCAAGGATATATGGAAGCTGGCCGAGGAGTACAGAGCGATGGTCTACGTGGATGATGCTCATGGAGAAGGGGTTCTTGGAGATGGTCATGGAATAGGCAGACATTTTGGTTTAGAGAAGAAGATCCATTTCCAGATAGGAACATTCTCCAAGGCATTCGGAAGCTTTGGAGGCATGCTCGCTGGATCAAGAGACCTGATAAGGTTTGCCTACAATAAGGCTAGAACGTGGCTACTCAGCGCAGCATTCCCACCGCATGTTGCAGCAGCAAACATTGCAGCCCTCGAGATAGTTGAGAAGGAGCCGGAAAGGGTCAGGAAGCTCTGGGAGAATACAAGATACTTCAAGAAAGAGATAGAGAGCATAGGATATGATACCGGTTTATCCGAGACACCCATCATACCTGTGATTATTGGAGATAGCAAGAAGACGAAGGAGCTCGCGGAGAGGCTCTACAAGGAAGGTATCTTTGCCCTCGCCATAGTTTATCCGATGGTCGCAAGGGACAAGGCGAGGATAAGGAACCAGATGAACTCCGGCATGACGAGAGATGACCTGGATTTCGCGCTCAGAGTATATGAAAAACTCGGGAGAGAACTGAAGATCATCTGATCCTCGATAATCTTTCCTTAAGCCTTGCTATGACCTCGACCGGCGTTGGATCTATATGTCTGAGCAAAGCCAGGTAACAACTCACAAAATCTCCGATGTAAAGGGTGGATACAATCCTGGCCAGGATCGATCTACCCCTCGAATCAACCTCTACAATCCTTGCGCCTGCTCCTTCAAAGATCTCTTTCATGTAATCAAACCTCTCTCTTATCCTTCTCGTTTCATACCTTCTGTCTCTCAGCAGGATACAGCTTGAGAGGCTTGAGATCTCATTTCTCTGGGTCCACCCAACCACATCGTTGTGGTTGCACTCGGGAACCTCATCAAACCTTGCTATCATCTTGCTGTTCTCATTTATCTGGGTCCTCCATCTCCTGGCCACGGGAACCAAGTGTCTCCATCCATAGATGTTTGGAAGGGTATCCTTTATCTCCTTGGCTATCCTCTTCGCAGGATTTTTCTCAAGCTCAACGTTCATGCCATTCTCTTCCCTAACCTCCCTACTAACCTCCACGCATTCCCTTATTTCTGATCCAGCCTCCACGATCCTCAACTCCTCAAAAATCCTTATGCATGGGAACAGTAGATAGGCTATGGCTGCTCTTGGCTGGTAACCCGAGGGTATCTTTATGTGAGGTATTCCCCTTTTCCTGCTCTCCTCCTCGAGCCTTCCGCCAGACGATATGCTGATGCATCTGCAACCTCTCTTTATGGCGAAGTTGAAAGAAGAGATCGTTTCTTCGGTGTTGCCGGAGTAACTCAGAAAGATGGCCAAGGTTTTCCTGCCAGCCCATCCTGGAAGATCGTAATCCCTGTTTACGTAGATGGGATAGATCGATCTCTCCCTCAGCCAAGCCTGGATTATATCACCAGATATTGCAGACCCTCCCATACCGGATATGATTATGTTGTCTATCTCTGTCTCCTCGATCTCTATATTCTCTGTCAGTTCCAGAGCCCTTTCTATATCCTCTGGAAAACGGGATATGAGATTGAGCATCCCAGCCCTGTCAAAGCTTTCGATATCCTTGAACGGATCGACCATGATCCAAGAATGAATCTCAAAGGATTTATAGGTTTGCTGGTTAAGGGAAACAGCTATAAAAACCAAAGGATTTAGGTCAGTCAGCTGGATGGATCGGCATGGCTTTGAAGAAGGATTTGATGGAGAGGATAGAGAGGTTGAAGGAAAGGAATAATGCCATAATCCTAGCTCACAACTACCAGCTTCCAGAGATTCAGGATATCGCGGATTTCGTCGGCGATTCCCTGGATCTTGCAAGGAAAGCTACTGAGACAACCGCGGATTACATAATATTCTGTGGCGTCAACTTCATGGCAGAAACCGCGAAGATACTCAATCCAGATAAAGTTGTTATCCATCCAGATCCGGAATCTAGATGTCCGATGGCTGATATGGTGGATATCAAATCGCTTCGATGGCTCAGGAGCAGGCATCCCCATGCAAGTATCGTCGCCTATGTCAATACCACAGCTGAGATAAAGGCCATGGCAGATGTATGCTGTACATCGTCGAACTCGGTGAAGGTTGTGAAGAATCTGGATAGCGAGGAAGTTATCTTTGTTCCGGACAGGAATCTTGGACTATACACGAAGAGATTCATCACGGATAAGAACATTATCCTATGGCCGGGAATATGCCCGACCCATCACAGCCTGATAAGGAAAGAGGATATTGAGAATCTGAAGAGAGAACATCCGGAGGCAGAGATCATGGTGCATCCAGAATGCAGACCAGAGGTCATAGATGTTGCCGACTTTGTATCCTCGACCAATGGAATGGTTGGTTATGCGAGGAGATCGAAAAG
>QMTN01000085.1 GCA_003651105.1 Thermoplasmata archaeon | reverse complement strand
GTAAGGAAAAGCTCGATTGGCTCTTATCTAGGTTCAGATACCGATACCTCGGTCTGGTTCCATCGATGCATGGAATGATAACCGGAAGGAAGAATATCATAGATCTTTACTACCCGAATGAAAGGATAAGGGATGCCAAGGATGTGATCTCCAAAGAGCTTGGAGGGGAGCTGAGCGAAGCGATATGTCTCTCATCTGTCTACATCTGTCCGATCATCACGAATGCTCCGGATGATTTCTTGGGTATGAGCGTTTCAGAGGTGAAAACGAAGGAGGAGCTTGGAGATAGGGATTGGAGACTGCATCTGAGGATTGCCGATTATACGGTTCTCGATTTCTATACATGGGCGGTGCGCCAGGCGTACGAGGGGTTGAAGGAAAAGAAAAGAGTGGAGGATCTGCTCAGGGAGAGGAAGGAGAGGATAGAGAGGGATAAGAAGAGGTACTGGAGGATAGGTGGGGAGGGAGGAAGGACATTTCTCCTTTATCTCGATCCCCTGGAGATAGTTTACGGGAGGGGATTGCTCGAGGAAGTGCTTGCTATAGGAGAGGATGTCTATGCCATCTTTGGCATAGTGGCTGTTGTCGTGGTTTGATTGGTCAGCAAACTAAATAAGTTTGGAATCCATCAGAGGAACCATGGATGTCAGAATCATATCCCATACTCCAGATCCGGATAGAGTATGTGCGATAGCTGCAGCGCTCACTCATAGCAAGAAAAAACCCGAGGAGATCGAGAGGCTGGACGATGAAACCTTGATGTCGATATTATCTAGGGTTATCGATCTCGGTCACCTCAGCGTCGTTGAGCACGCGAGCTTCACCTTTGCAATCTCCGGCGTGAGCAGAGCCCTGACCCATCAACTGGTCAGGCATAGGATTGCGAGCTACTCCCAGCAGAGCCAGAGATACGTGAGGATCGAGGATGCGAGGTATGTCATCCCTCCATCCATCGAGAGGAACGAAGGGCTCAGGAAGGATTTTGAGGAGCTGATGGAGAGGATATGGAGGGAGTATAATAGGCTCCTGGAAAAGGGTATTCCAGAGGAGGATGCAAGATACGTTTTGCCAAACGCTGCAAAGACCAATATCATCGTCACAATGAACGCAAGATCACTCCTGAACTTCTTCGAGCTGAGATGCTGTATGCACGCTCAATGGGAGATCAGGGAACTTGCTTGGAGGATGCTTGGAGAGGTTAGAAAGATAGCTCCGATCATCTTCAAGAAAGCTGGTCCACCCTGCAAGACAAAGGGTTTCTGTCCAGAGAAAAAGGAGGAATGCCCATGGTATCCAAAGAGAGACCGTACGTGATAATAAACTGCGCAGCATCCGCAGATGGAAAGATAGCCATGCCCGATAGGAGACAGGTAAGACTCTCTTCCAAGGAGGATTTTGAGAGGGTAATTGGATTGAGGAAATGGAGCGATGCGATCCTCGTAGGTATAGGTACCGTGCTGAGCGATAATCCGAGGCTCGATACAAAAGATGAGATGAGTAAGCAACCAGATAAGGTTGTGCTGGATAGGTTCCTCAGGATACCAAAGGATGCCGAGGTTTTCAATGGTGGATCAAAGGTTTATCTTCTGGTTGGAGATGATATCGATAGAGATATAGATAGGGAGAATGCGGAGATAATAAGGTGCAGAACCATCGATAACCTCATAGATCTGAGGGATGCGCTGACAAAGCTCAGAGAGAAAGGAATAGAAAGGTTGCTGGTCGAAGGCGGTGGGGAGGTCATATGGAGCTTCTTGAGGGAAGGTCTCTTCGATGAGTTCATGGTATATCTATCCCCGGTTGTCATAGGTGGAAGGAGTAGCCCGACCATAGCCGATGGTGAAGGTGTGAGGAAAGAAGATGAGATCATCAGGTTGAGGATAGATAGAGTGGAAAGGCTGGGTGATGGGATATTGATAAGGTATCTGAAGAGGTAAGGTTCATCTGCGACCAGATGCTCGGAACCCTAGCCAGATGGCTGAGGATCTTGGGTTTCGATGTTTACTTTGCAGATAAGTCTGAGGATGATGAGGATATCCTTGAAAGGGCAGAGAAGGAGAAGAGGATCATCCTGACTAGGGATAGGTACTTGGTTGCGATGGCAAGGAGGAGGAATCTGAAGGCTCTGGAGATAAGGAGCAGGGATCTTGACGAGCAGATAAGGACCGTAACCAAGCTGTATCCGGTAAAGGAAGATAAGGTTCTATCTAGATGTTCCATCTGCAACACCCCTCTGATGAGAATAGGGAAGGATGGGGTCAGGGGCAGGGTACCCGATGGAGTCTATCTGAGGCATGAGGAGTTCTGGTACTGCAAGGAATGTAAAAGGATTTACTGGAAAGGGAGCCACTGGGAGAAGATGAGGGAGAGGATAGAGAGGGTGAGGCCTAGATCATCTTGACGACCTGCGCGTGAGGTATACCCTGGATGTAGAGGATGCATTCCGGATTCACATAGCCCAACCTCTTGGCGCAGTTAACGGTTCTCTCCCCAACCAGGTTAGCTATGGTTGCCTCCTTCAGGTACTTCTCAAAGGTCTTCTCATCAACCAGTCTCCCTCCATAGAAGGTTTTCTTGACGTGTAACCTGAGTTTGCCCTCCCTAAGCCTCTTTCCGAGTAGCTCCTCATCGCAGGCTCCTATCAAGATATCCTCGCCTTTCTTGTAGATCTTCATGCTTATTTTCATCCTTTCAACTCTTCCTACCTTAATCTTTGTTGCTAACTCTTAATATCGGTTTCGCTTTTTAATCCTGTGCGATACCTTTTTACACCTTCTCTCCTTTTTCGTGAAAACCATGAAGGCGATGGTTCTGGAGAGGATAGCCAAGGTGGAGGATGAGCCTCTACAGCTTAAGGATGTAGAGATTCCGGAGCCATCCAAGCGCGAGATCCTGATAAGGATATCCGCCTGCGGTGTATGTAGAACAGAGATCGATGAGATAGAGGGCAGGAGGAAGCCGAAGCTTCCGGTAATACTTGGTCATGAGATCATTGGATATGTGGAGAAACTGGGCGAAGGCTGTAAGAGGTTTAAGGTGGGAGACAGGGTGGGGGTTGCATGGATCTACTCAACATGCAATAGATGCAGGTTCTGCATGGATGGAAGGGAGAACCTCTGCCAGGATTTCAAGGCAACCGGCTGTGATGAGGATGGAGGATACGCTGAATACATGAAGATAAGGGAGGATTACGCATATCCAATTCCAGATGTTTTCTCTGATCTGGAGGCTGCACCCCTCATGTGTGCCGGTGCGATAGGTTACAGAGCTTTGCGAATCGCTGACGTGAAGGATGGCGAAAGGGTAGCTCTCTACGGATTTGGTGCATCCGCCCACATAGTTATGCAGGTCATCAAATACCTCTATCCGAACTCAAAGGTTTTTGTCTTCACGAAGAGGAAGAACGATGAACCCAGTAAGCTGGCCAGCAAGCTCGGCGCAGACTGGATAGGTATGACTGGCGAGGAACCTCCGGAGAGGTTTGAGAAAGCCATAGATACAACACCTGTTGGTTTGCCTGTTCTCGAAGCCCTCAGAAATTTGGAGAGAGGAGGAAGGCTAGTGATAAATGCAATAAGGAAAGAAGAAGCGATACC
>QMTN01000084.1 GCA_003651105.1 Thermoplasmata archaeon | reverse complement strand
GTTGATAGAGTGTGGGATAACAGCAAGATAGTCATAATCCTTGATCACAGGACGCCGGCAAACCAGATAAAATCTGCGGAGGGGCACAAATCCATCAGGCAGTTCGTGAGGGATCAGGGAATAGGGTTCTTCTATGATGTCGGAGAGGGGATATGCCATCAGATTCTGCCCGAGAAGGGGCATGTGAAGCCAGGCATGCTGATAGTTGGCACCGATTCCCATACAACCACTCACGGAGCCTTTGGTGCATTTTCTACAGGTATAGGTGCGACGGAGATGGCCTGCGTATGGGCTACCGGAAAACTCTGGCTGAAGGTTCCAGAGACGATAAAGATGATCATAAACGGCAAGCTCCCAGAGATGGTTACCGCCAAGGATGTTATACTGTACATCATAGGAGAGATAGGTTCCGATGGTGCAAACTACAAGGCTATAGAGTTCTATGGTGAGACCATAAAGGATCTCTCCATATCAAGCAGGATGACCATATCGAACCAGGCAATGGAGGCGGGAGCAAAAACAGCTATAATACCTCCTGATGACAAAACCTTCAACTATCTGAAAGATAGGGTCAAGGGAGAGATGAGAGGTGTTTATGCTGATGAGGATGCAAGCTATGAAGATGTTCTGGAGTTCGATGTATCTAATTTGGAACCGATGGTTGCTTGCCCACATGCGGTTGATAATGTAAAGCCAGTCAGAGAGGTTGAGGGAATAGAGATAGATCAGGCTGTTCTGGGATCGTGCACGAATGGGAGGCTCGAGGATATTGAGATCGCTGCAAGGATACTTAAGGGAAAGAGGATAGATCCAAGGGTCAGGCTCATAGTTGTGCCAGCATCCAGAGAAGTTTATATATCCGCATTGAAGAGAGGTTACATAGAGATTCTGCTAAAGGCCGGGGCGACGATAATCAACCCTGGATGCGGTCCCTGTCTGGGCGCCCACCAAGGTGTCTTGGCTAGTGGAGAGAGAGCCATAACATCAACGAACAGGAATTTCAGGGGGAGGATGGGCTCACCAGATTCAGAGATATACCTTGCGTCTCCCGCAACTGTAGCCATATCTGCATTGAAAGGTGAGATCTCGGATCCAAGGGAGGTTGTGAGATGAGGATAAGGGGTAAGGTGATAAGATACGGGGACGATATCAATACCGATGTCATCTTTCCAGGCAGATATCTGGCCATCACCGAGCCGGAGGAGATGGCGAAGCATGCGATGGAGGATTTAGATAAGGATTTCCTGAAGAAGGTCAAGGAGAGGAGTATAATTGTGGCGGGAAAAAACTTCGGATGCGGTTCATCCAGAGAGCAGGCTGTCATCTGCTTAAAGTATGCTGGCATCAGGGCGATCGTGGCGAGATCCTTTGCAAGGATATTCTTCAGGAATGCCATAAATCAAGGAATCCCTGTCGTTGAACTGGAAGATACCAGCAGGATAGAGGATGGGGAGGAGATCGAGATCGATCTCGATGAAGGCACGGTAAAGAATCTGACCAAAGGAGAAGATTACAGATTCAAGCCCCCACCGGACTTCATACGAAAGATAATAGATTCCGGAGGTTTGCTGAATTATACAAAGGAAAGGACCAACCGATAGATATTTATAACAGAACAACTTAAGGATAAACCGGCTCGCATTGCGGGTGGTTTTATGCCAAAGGAGATAGAGCTTGACAAACTGAGATACGGAACTGAACTGCTGAAAAGAGGATTTGCAAAGATGCAGAAAGGCGGCGTGATAATGGATGTCACCAATGCGGAGCAAGCGGGAATAGCTGAAGATGCCGGAGCGGTAGCGGTTATGGCTCTGGAGAAGGTTCCAGCAGATATAAGATCGCAAGGAGGAGTGGCGAGGATGGCTGATCCAAAGAAGATCCAGGAGATAATGGATGCGGTAACCATTCCGGTGATGGCAAAATGCAGGATAGGTCATTTTGTCGAAGCCCAAGCTCTCGAGGCTCTAGGGGTTGATATGATAGATGAGTCAGAGGTCCTGACACCAGCTGATCCTTTCTATCACATAGATAAGAGGAAGTTCAAGGTTCCTTTTGTTTGCGGTTGCAGAAACCTTGGAGAGGCTGTTCGCAGGATATGGGAAGGGGCTGCGATGATAAGAACCAAGGGAGAAGCGGGTACGGGAAATGTGGTTGAAGCAGTCAGACATATGAGGATAGTTATGGGGAGCATAGAGCACCTTTCTAGACTTGGAGACGATGAACTCTACATCCTAGCTGAGGAATATACGCAGAGCTATGCGAAATCCGCACAACAAATTTTGGGCAGAGAGATAGATGGTAATACTCCCGTTTTTGGAGAGTACCTCTATGATGATATCAAGGAGGAAATTTTTGGTATTTTAAAGGAGATCCGGCAAATCAAGAGATTACCGGTTGTGAATTTTGCTGCAGGAGGAATTGCTACGCCAGCCGATGCCGCTCTCATGATGCAGTTGGGAAGCGATGGGGTATTTGTTGGATCTGGTATCTTCAAATCGAGCGATCCAGAGAAGAGGGCCAGAGCAATAGTCGAGGCGGTTGCTCATTTCGATGAGCCAGAGGTGATAGCTGAGGTTAGCAAGGATATAGGAGAGGCGATGCCAGGCTTGGAGATAAAGAGCTTGGAGGTAAAGCTCCAAGAAAGAGGATGGTAAGGATAGGCGTTATTTCTGTGCAGGGAGACGTATCAGAGCATTTGATATCCGCAAAAAGGGCGATGGAGGATTTTGGAATAGTGGGAGAGGTCGTAGCTGTGAGGAGGTTGAGGGATATTGAGGGAGTTGATGCTCTGATCATACCTGGGGGAGAGAGCACAACCATATCGAGAATCATGAAAAGGGAAGGATTGATGGATCGCATAAGGGAGTTGCACGAGGAGAGGGATATTCCGATAATGGGTACATGCGCCGGTTGTATAATCTTGGCAAAGGAAGCGAGGGATGGAGAGGTTGATGGGCTTAAGCTCATGGATATGAGGGTCAGAAGGAATGCATTCGGCAGGCAGAGAGAATCGTTTGAAACATCTGTAGAGGTTGAGGGATTTGACAGTCCCTTTCATGCTGTTTTCATAAGGGCTCCCATCATAGAAGCCATCTGGGGAAGATGCAGGGCTATAGCCAAACTCAATGACAGGATAGTTGGGGCTGTTGATGGGAGAAAAATAGCTTTAACATTCCATCCAGAGCTCACCAGTGATTACAGGTTTCACCGAATGTTTCTCGAGATGATCTAAGCCTTCATTATAGCTGCTAGGAAGATCCCCAGAGCTATCAGAGCCCCGATGATCGCTCCAATCACAGCGGATACACCGCTCGCCACCGTTCCCCTGAATAGAGGCTCAACTCCTATAGATATAATCCCCGCATATCCGAGAAACAGGATCAGGACAACTATGCCTATAAGGATCAGGATACCACCTACAGCCCTGCTCCTTCCAGATCCAAAGTAGGCTGTGAAGATTCCAGCCAGGAGAATCGCTATCGAGAATACCAGCATCAGCATGCTCAGGAACATGCTCCAGAGAAATTCCATCTTTTGTCCCTCCTAAAACTTGGTTCCGGTCAGGGTTTTGGTATCGACGACTCCCTTTATCGATCTTATCT
>QMTN01000083.1 GCA_003651105.1 Thermoplasmata archaeon | reverse complement strand
GTACTTCCTTTCCGGTATGCTTGAATCCGTTAGCAACCAAAGCCTTTCTAAGTGCTTCTTCGGGTTCTCCAGAGAATGGGGTGCCATCGACGAACCTTCCCTCGAGAGATGCAACCTTTCCACCTATCATCTCTAAAACATGACCGACTGTCATCCTGCTCGGTATCGCATGGGGATTTATTATCAGATCCGGAGATATACCATCCTCGTTGAATGGCATGTCCTCTGGAGGAACTATCAGCCCCACGACTCCCTTCTGACCGTGTTTTGATGCGAACTTATCACCGAGCTCGGGTATCCTCTCATCCCTGACCTTTATCTTGACCATCCTCGAGCCACTTACAGATTCTGTCAGCATGACCTTATCGACTATACCCTTCTCCCCGTGCTGAACGGTTACAGAGGTTTCTCTCCTCTTCTGAGGCGTGAGGAAATCTGTGGGCTCCTCTATAAACCTTGGTGGAGATGTCTTGCCTATGAGAACATCATCGCTACCAACCACGCATTCCGGATAGATGAGACCATCCTCATCGAGATTCCTGTATTCTTCCTCACTCCTAACTCCCCTACAGTCTGGGCTCGGTATCTCGAACCTATCCTCCTGTCCACCCGGATATCTCCTCTCCTCGGCGCTGTAGGTTCTGAAGAAAGTACTCCTTGCGAGCCCTCTATCTACGCTCGCTTTATTCAGGATCAGGGCATCCTCCATGTTGTAACCCTTGTATGACAGGATCGCGACAACAAAATTCTGACCAGCTGGTCTTTCTAGAAGCCTAACATACCTTGCGGTGTGGGTCTGAACGAGCGGTACCTGTGGATAATGGAGCAGATGGCTCCTCGTATCTGGTCTTATCCTGTAGTTTGATGCAAAGAATCCAAGAGCCTGTTTTCCCATTCCCGCTCCCATCGTTATCCTCGGGGATGCGTTGTGTTCAGCATATGGAACGAGGCCGGCACTCACTCCAAGGATGCACATCGGATCTATCTCCATATGGGTATGCTCTGGAGTGAGCTCATCCTCGCTCAGTGCTATGTAAGCGTTTTCCTCCTCCTCTGCATCCAGATATTCCACTATGCCCTCGTTTATCAGATCACTCCACTTCTTCTTCCCTGTTCTCAGATCTTCAAGGTGCTGTTTGGTCAGAAGGAGCCTTCCATGCTCTACAACCAGCAGAGGTCTCCTCAACCTACCGCTATCACAATTGATAACCACATCGTTCGAATCCTCATAGTAGCAGACATTGACCTCATGATGAAGCAGACCTTTCCTCCTTCTGTCCCTGAGCTGTCTCACCAGCTCCTTCCCATCCGGATGTATTCCTATAAGATCTCCATTGAGATAAACCCTTGACCCTTTTGCCCCCCTCGTCACATCTTCCAGACCGAGATCTCTCAAAACCTTTTCAACCTCCTTCTCATCGTATCCTTCAGATATATCAACGGTGAGGGCTAGATTCTTGACCAGACCACAGTTGGGTCCCTCTGGAGTCTCATTCGGACACAACCTTCCCCACTGGGTTGAGTGTAGATCCCTCGCCTCGAAGTGAGGTTGGGATCTAGCCAGTGGAGATGTCACCCTCCTCAGGTGGCTGATGGTTGAGAGGTTGCTCGTTCTATCGAGAAGTTGAGATATACCGGCGCGCCCTCCTACCCAGTTTCCGGTGGCTATCGCATGGTGCAACCTCTGGGTCAGGACATCTGATCTAACACAGGAGCTTATCCTTATATCTTTACCTTTTGCATACAACCTCTCTATCTGGTACTTCAGATCCTTACACAGGGCTGTGAAGGCAACTCTGAAGAGATCCTCCATCAGGTCTCCTGCCAGTTTCAACCTCTTGTTCGCATAGTGGTCCTTGTCATCCGGTTCGATCAAGCCCAGGGCAAGCTCCAAAACCTTCATGCCCATCCTTGCCATGAAGACTGCCTTCGTTATCCTATCGGATGGATCGTCTCCGAGGTGGGGCAGAAGGTTCTTATCCAGGATGGTTTCAACCCTCTTTATCCTGTACTCCCTAGCCTGACCACCGGCAAACTTCTTTCCGAGATAGGCTATCGCTTCTTCCTTATTGGTGATTCCATACTCGTTCGTGCATTCCTCTATATTCGCCAGAACATAGGGCTCAAGCTCCGGTCTCATCGCCATGACATTCAAGATCTCTTCATCGCTCTCCATTCCAAGGGCTTTCAGCAAGATGATGAGAGGAATCTGACCATAAGTTGTGGGTAGAGAAACCATCAGGATACCATCCCTCTTCTTTTCAACGACCGTAAGAGCCCTGTAACCTTCCTTCTGGGAGAATATCTTCGCAACCTCGATCTCCGTACCATACTGGGTATCCTTCTCAACGAGAACCCTGTTCGGCGCAAGGTCCTCGACGGTCACAAGGACCCTTTCCGTACCATTGCTTATGAAATATCCTCCTGGATCAAGGGGATCCTCCCGGACCTTGATCAGCAGTTCCCTGTACTCTTCATCTGTAAGCTCTCTTCCCTCCCTCTCTTCAAATGCTTCCTTCGATATGTTACATGCCTTTGATTTCACCATTATGGGCAACTCGCCTATCCTTATAATCTCGGGTTCATACTCGACACCATCCCTTATTGGTATGAATTCCAGCCATATCGGAGCTTCATAATCCAGATCTCTCAACCTGGCTTCCATTGGAAAGAGCTCTCTCACGGAACCATCCGCCTCTTTAACCTCCGGTCTTCCAACCTTTATCTTTCCAAGCTTTATCTTGAAACCCTCTATCTCCGGATAAATATAGCCTCTCTCTGTTTGCTCTCCCTCTCCAGCCTCCCCAACCGTTGTTGTATCTATGATGTTCTGCAATCTCCTTTCAAGAAAATCGTTATAGGATGCTATCTGATGATTGACGATGCTCCTCTCTCTATAGAATGCGTCGACAAGCTCCCTCATACCATCTACTCCTCCTCAAACTCCTCCATAACAGCTCCCCTCATCGGCGTTATCTCCTCTTCCTCCACGACAAGCCGGTAAGCTATGGATTTTGATGCGGTCTTGCTCCTCCTTATTATCTTGATTATGTCCCCCTTCTTTGCCCCTATCGCCTTAACAACAGGGTCACTAACAAGAATCTTTGGGAGCTGTTCCGGCTTTATGTTGAACCTTTTCAGGACTTCCTCAGCCTCCTTCTTTGACAGGACTATATGCTCGGGCACGAGCTCGTGGTCGAGGATGTTGAACTCCTCCTTCATGCCGGGGCCAACCCCACTTTTTGGATAGCGGGCCTGATGGGATTCGAACCCATGACCACCTGGTTAAAAGCCAGATGCTCTACCTGGCTGAGCTACAGGCCCGAACGCCCATAAACCCAACCTTTATATACTTTGTCGCATACTATGGTCTGGGACAGGGATACCCAAATAATAATACCCATATATATACTTTGTGCTTGGATTTAGGGAGAGGATGAAGGTCTGTGAGATCTTCTACTCGATTCAGGGAGAAGGGGAGCTAGCTGGATATCCAACCATATTCATCAGGTTAACAGGCTGTAACTTGAGATGCAGGTACTGCGATACAGAGTATGCATTCTATGAGGGGAAGGAGATGGGCATAGATGATATCATCGAGAGGAT
>QMTN01000082.1 GCA_003651105.1 Thermoplasmata archaeon | reverse complement strand
GAAGAAATGCCAGAGTGTTGGAACAGGAGAGAAAGATATCGTCTGGTTGTATGCATAGATGGTACTTGCTATGAGTATGAGGACAGCTATACCGGATGTATAGATGAATATCCTTCCCGTGAGGAAGCCTGACTTGAACTCCTCCCACATTATCGACACTATGTTCTCCCATTTCATCGCCCTTATGAGGAGATAGGCTCCTAGGGTTAGGATAATCGCGCCGAAGCCTGCCTGGGTCATGTTTAGTAACGCAAAAATCGACCAGACGATCAGAACCAGTGCTATGGGAAGTAAAAACTGCTTCCTTATCTTCTCATCTTCCAACAGCTTCACTATCCTGTAGTATGTATCCTCTATCGCTCTGCTCTGCTTCACCGTAACCCTCCTCACGGATCTTATCTTGATTCTGGACTCTATTATGGGTAGAATATACTCGTCTTCCGATCCATCGGTTACAAGTATGACCTCATCCGCCCCGGTTCTCTTCAAAACAAGTTCCAGTTGATCCGCTATCTTCTGGTCTGACTTTATCCCAACGGGTATATCGCCACAGATTGTGGCTACCTCGACATCCTTCCCATCTTTCTTGAGCTCATCATAGATGGATATTGCCATAAAGATAGAGTTCACATCGGAATCCTCTGGATCCACGAGGGCGAGCCTCTCTGCAGACTTAATGTTTTCGTCTCTTCCGATAATTGGCGATCTGATCTCAGCCTTCCTCCCCAGATCGTTATCCCTGTCCACATTTAGTACAAGTATCTTCATCCGATCAATTAATGAGATTTCCTTCCAATATATAAGAATATCTCTCATTCCCGCTATACAGGATGATCTCGGTCCATATCACCAAAAACAGCCCCATACGTTTTCATAACATCCTCCCAGGTTGGGACATTTTCTTGGGCACCTACCTCTTGGATGATATAATGGGAAACTACAGAACCTATCCTGCAGGACGTTACCACATCGTATCCCCTGAGTATGCCCGTTATGAATCCAGCCCTGTGGGCGTCGCCGGCTCCGGTTGGATCCCTGATTGCTTTTACCTTTATCGCCGGAACCTTTGCATGGTAACCTCTCGTATAAACCTCGGAACCCCTCTCTCCCATGCTTATGATCACCGCCTTTGTACCTCCAGAAAGTAGATCTTCCAAGTATCGATGTCCTATCTTCTCTTCCAGATAACTGTATTCATGCTCGTTGAGAAAGATGTAGTCCGCGTTCTCGAAGTTAGGTATCACCTCCCTCCTCACATCCCTGTGAAAGATCTCCTGCCCTGGATCAAAGCTCACCAGACAGCCAGAGACCTTCGCAGATCGCATCATCTCTCCATACACGCTTATCTCTCCAGCGGAAAAGTGTACAAGCTTGTACCTTGAAAAATCCATCTCCCTGTACCGGAGCTTGGATGATGCCCCGGGATAATAATAGATCTGCTGGTTCCCTCTATCATCCGAAAACATGAAGGATCTGGCGGTATCCTCTTCGGTATACTGCAGGTGCTCAAGATCTACGCCCAGTTCCCTCAGTCTCTTCTCGTATCCTGAGCCCCTGAAATCCTCACCAACAGCAGAGCAAAGGCTGGAATCTATGCCCAACCTTTTCGCTATAACCGCAACATTTCCGGCACAGCCTCCAAAGCATTCCTTGATCTCGATGATCGAGGTTGCCTCGTTTCTGCCCGGTAAGAACTTAACCCTCGCTATGGTATCGAATGCGATATTGCCAACAACCAATAGACTCATGACATATCTATCGTAGAAGGGTTCAAAAAGCTTCTCGGGATCAGCAAAATCCAAATATACCATTCCATCTATTTTGCAGAGCATGCCGGTTATAAACTTCAGCTACGAGGATCTGATCGATCTCCTCGGTTACGGTCTAGATAGGGATAGGTTTCTCGAGGAGTTTCCGATGATAGGGTGCGATGTAGAGAGGGTTGAGGGTGATGAGATAGGCATAGAGATTTTTCCGGATAGACCTGATATGAACTCCGTTGAAGGTATAGCAAGAGCTGTCAGGAGCTTCTTCGAGATCGAGCCGGGGCTGAAGGAGTATCGAGTCAGGGAATCGGATGTTACAACCTATGTTGACAAATCCGTTGAGAACATTAGACCTTTTATAGCAACCGCACTCATCAAGGGCGTCGATGTCAATGATAGGGTCATCTCCTCCATCATGGATCTCCAAGAAAAACTGCATCACGGTATAGGAAGGAACAGGAAGAAGATGGCGATAGGCGTTCACGATTTCGATAAGGTAAGCCAGCCATTCACCTATAAAGCGGTTGATCCAAGTTCTACGAGGTTTGTACCCCTCGGCTTTACGGAAGAGATGAGTTTGGAAGAGATCTTGAAAAGGCATCCAAAAGGTGTGGAGTATGGTCATCTTCTCAAGGATAAGGAGAGATATCCTCTGCTCATCGATTCGAATAACAATGTCCTCTCCTTCCCTCCGATCATAAATGGAAGGCTGACGGAGGTAAATACCTCCACGAGAAACATCTTCATAGATGTGACTGGAGAAGATGAAAACGTGGTGAGGCTGGCTTTAAATATAATCTCGACCGCTCTTGCTGAGAGGGGGGGAGAGATCCATCTAACAAAGGTCATCTATGGAAATGAAGTAAAGATTTATCCCGAGCTATCCCCGGTAGAGAGGAGATTGAAAAAGGAGTATGCGGAGAGGATAATAGGCGTAAGGCTGGCTCAGGAGGATGTGAAGAGGAGCCTTCTCAGGATGGGATACGATGTGAGGATTGAAGGAGATGAGATCATCGTGAGGATTCCAGCATGGAGGGGAGATATCCTTCATGATATAGACGTGGTTGAGGATATAGCCATAGGGTATGGATTTAACAGGATAGAGCCTGATAAGCCAAAGTGCCTGACCTATGGAAGATCCTTGAAGAAGTCCAGGATGATAAAGAAGATGAGAACCATCCTGATAGGTCTCGGTTTCTGCGAGGTTGCAACCTTAACTCTATCCAACAAGAGGGACGAGCTTGAGAGGATGGGATCGGAAGGTAAGGTTATAGAGATTGAAAATCCGACAAGTGGGGAGCTTTCCTGTGTCAGAGCCAGTCTCCTACCATCTCTGATGAAGATATGCAGGGCAAACAGGCACAGATCCCTGCCCCAGAGGATATTTGAGGTGGGGTATGTCGTGAATGAAGAAGCAAAAAATGAGTTGCACCTCTCTTTTCTCGAGATAGATGAGGGTACGAACTTCAGCAGATGCAAATCGTTATTCGAAGCGATATCAAGGGATGCTGGTATGGAGCTCGAGATGAAGAGGTATGAACACCCAGCCTTTATCAAGGGAAGATGTGCGGGTATCTACTACAGGGGTGAACTCATAGGATACTTCGGGGAGCTTCATCCCAAAACCCTGGTTGGGTTTGATCTGGAACATCCGGGTATAGCGCTCGAGATGAACTTGGATCAGATCGAGGGATGCTGAGGAAGGATGTAAGGGAAAAGGAGGTCATTTTCGTTTTCAGGGATGTAATAGAGGTCAGGATACCGAGAAACATCTATGAGAGGTACAGGAAGAGGTTCTCGGATAGAGATATCATCACCTACACGAAATACAAGGAGATCTACAACCATCTAACGGGTAGAAGG
>QMTN01000081.1 GCA_003651105.1 Thermoplasmata archaeon | reverse complement strand
ATCCCTGCCCCTGTTTCTCTATCCAATACTAACGATATCCACGCTAGCAACCATGATAGGTAGAGGTATATGCGGTTGGCTCTGCCCGATAGGTTTACTGCAGAGGTTAACCTCTAGATTTCCCGTTTCCAAGAAGATACATCCGAATCTGGAAAGGAAGTTGAGGTATATCAAGTACGTAAACCTCGTCCTCCTAGTTATTGTGATGCCTCACTTCTTGGGTTTCATGTTCACCGATATCTGTCCAATCGGCTTCCTAGTTGGTACCATACCAATAGGTTTGATCAATTACGATATCTTCGTACCAAACCCCTTCTTCTTTCCAGCCTTGGGAATATTCATTCTCTTTCTCATACTGATCCTGTTGGTAAACAGGGGATGGTGCAGGTACTTCTGCCCACTTGGCGCCCTGATGGCGCCGTTCAACAAGATAAGCTTGATCCATGTAAGCGTTGATAAGGAGAGATGTGTTCACTGCAATAGATGCGTTGAGGTCTGTCCGATGGGTATAGATGTTCCGAACATGGACAGATCTACGGAATGCATACTGTGTGGTAGATGCATAGAGGCATGTCCAGAAGGGATAATAAGTTACAGGGTGGGAAGATGAGAAAGGAGATATCGATTGCATCGATGGTGATTTCCTTGATCCTTTTATCTTCTATACTCCTTTGTACAGACGTTTACCTGAAGGTTAGGGACAGAACGGTTTCTGTTCTCTGTCTGAGTTGTATAAAGATGGAGCCAAGGAGCATCGTTGAGTTCAGGTTTCAAACGATTAACAGAGAAGCGATCGATCATCTCATCCTAGAGAATCTGTCAAGGGGACCCGTTTTCCTGCATTTCAGGACAGATGCATGCCCGGCATGCGATGAGATGGATCCGATAGTTGGAGATATCTTCGACGTAGAAGATATGGACAAACCTTTCCTATCAAAGGTAAAGAGATTCGATGATGTGGATGTAAAGCTGATACACATTAACCTCGATCATGTTGATTCAAATTTCATGAAGATCTACCGATCTTTTGATGTCACCGGGAAGGGAGTGGTACCCATGTACGTCATAGTAACCATTGGTCGTGATGGAGAAGAGATAAAACCCTGCTTCGCAACCCTCTATGGTTATCTCGGAAAGAGCAATCCTAAGGAGGCTAAGAAGGTGCTGATCGATGTGATCAAAACAGCGGTAAATCTATACAAGATTAACGAATCAGGTTACCTCACGTAACATCCTCATCTATGCCAGCCACAGCCAAGAGCTCTTTAAGCTTGGATGGATAATCTTCTGGTTTTGATTCTAAGAGATCCTTAACGTATCGCACCAAAAACTCCCCAAGCTCTATCTCCTCCTTGCGATACTGCCACTTCCTTTCCTCACCCTTTCCCAGAGCGAGGAGAAAGGCATATGCTATGGATCTGCTTTTCACCTCTTGAGGAGGCTTTGATAACGTGGATAGCAATCTTTCTTTTCCACCAATCAGATACTCTCTGAACATCTTGTCCACAAATCTTGCTGTCGATGATTTGAGCTTCGGGACGGGATAACGAGAGAGGGTTTCCATCCTGATGATAGAGGCTTCCAAATCCCTGATCTGTCTCAAGGGTTCTCCATTTCGCTCATAAATCCTTTTAGCTAGCTCCCTTTTCCCAGATAAACCCTCCAAGACATCCAAGCCATACTCTTTCCAATAAATCCTTAGCAGAGAGTTCAGATCCGGTTTATCTACGAAGATCGGTTCATCTACCTTGGAGAGAAGGATCTCCAGTGCTTTCTTTTCTATATCATCCACTCCAAGTTTCTCCAGAAGATCCTGTGCGGATATTATCTCTCCATCGAGATAGATGAGTTTCTCCTTCCTGCCTCTCAGTTCATTCCTCCACATCCTGAGATTCTCTTCAAAGAAACGCCAATCATCTATGGTTCCTTTCAGATAATCCTCCCTGTATCTCAAGCTCACTCCATAATCGAGAAGCTTAGATTCGATGCCGATATCTACATGCTTATCGAGAGAAGGATCTATGAAATACTTGGATATGTTCAGCAAGGTATTCTCATCTGGAAGGCAAGACCTGCATCTCCTTATTTCGAGATCCTTCACCCTTATCCAGAGGTACTCTCTCTTGAGATGATCGCACTCCAATATCTTTCCCTTTCTCCTCAATCCCAGCAGTCTGGATAGGAATTCCACGAAATCCTCTGGAACAGGATTACGTGAGGAACAGCATATGAAGTTATCCTCCCAAGAGTAAAAGGATAGCTTTTTCTTGAAAGCTATATCTCTGAAAGCCAGCAATCTGACAATAGGATCGTCAAAATGCTGGAGAGAAGCCAATTTATCCCTATCCGATTTACCCCTGACTGCAAACGGTATGGTTCTCTCTCCAACCTTAAGATGAGCCAGGTATGGTGCCTTCTCGGTGATCGCTAGAGTTAGCGTCCCGGCGAGAGCGCCTTCCAGCCCCCTCTTCATCGACAATTTTTCTAGAACCTTAAGATCGTCCCTGCACTTCCAAACCCGAATAAGTTTATTCTCTATCTTCTCCATGATCCTCTTGGATCTCTCATCCATAGCGGTAGGGAGGATCACGGAAAGATCTTCCCTTATCCTCTTCGCATTCTCTATGATCCTTCTCTCCAAAGTTTTGGGAGCTGTCTTAGCAAAACCTCCTCTCTTCCTTGCCATCGATGCACCATATCTATCGAGTACAAAAGTGTTTTCTTTGGAAAGCCCATTCTGGGAAACATGGATCTTGAGAGGGTGATAAAGACAAGAAGATCCATAAGGAGGTTCAAGCAGATCCCTCTATCCATGGATTTTCTTGTGAATCTCGTTGATGCGGGGCGCCTTGCTCCATCTGGCGCAAACCTTCAGCCCATAGAATATGTGATAGTCAATGATAAAAGGATTTGTGAGAAGATATTTTCTGCTCTGAGGTGGGCGGGATATATAAAACCTGAGTGGAGACCTGCCGAGGGAGAGAGACCTGTGGCGTATATAGTTATCCTGGTGCAAGAGGGGAGGAGTCCCTTTTCTGATGTTGATGTCGGTCTCTCTGCAGAAAACATCATGCTACTGGCATGGTCTCATGGAGTTGGCAGTTGCATGTTGGGAAATATCGATAGAGAGATGATAAGAGAGATCTTGGGTGTACCGGATGGGTATCGTATTCATTCGGTTATAGCTCTCGGTTTCCCTGCAGAGAAGTCAGTGGTGGAAGAGTCTGACGCTGTGGAGTACTGGAGAGATGAGGATGGGGTGATGCATGTTCCGAAGAGAAGGATCAAGGACATTGTACATATCAACAGGTTTGGATGCAGGGGAGGAGATTCGAACTCCTGAACCCCTCCGGGACAGGCTCCTGAAGCCTGCGCCGTTGACCAGGCTTGGCTACCCCTGCTTCTATTAAAGATTTAGCAAGTTCTGATTTTAAAGGTTTTTGTTCTGCCACCCATGCCCATCGAACGAAACCAATAAAAACCAACCATCTATAACTTCTCTAATGGCAGTAGAGATCCCCTCTATAGAGGACCTGTTATCTGGTTACGATAGAAGTAATCTTGTTATTGCTACCATATGTTCCCATTCGAGCCTGCAGATATTCAACGGCGCCAGAAAGGAGGGCTTTAAAACCCTCGGTATAGGAATCGAGGACAGGATAAAGT
>QMTN01000080.1 GCA_003651105.1 Thermoplasmata archaeon | reverse complement strand
TCCTCTATCTTTCTCGCACCTGTGCAGACGATCTTCCCCGATCCGAAGAGGAGCATCGCAACCCTAGGTTCCTTCAGCCTGTAAACGAGGCCAGGGAACTGCTCTGGTTCATACTCAACGTTCTCCAAGCCGAGACCCATAGCGACATCATTCAGGTTGAGTTCTGTTCCCAGATCAGAGATTGCAACGATGTTCTGGATCACTATCTCTGGATTCTCATACACCTCTATCCCGAGATCCTTCAGCTTGTTCTTTATGATCTCCACCGTCCTCTTTACATCCTCTATGGTCTTTGCGCCGGTGCAGTTCGCCTTCCCGCTTCTGAAGAGCAGGGTTGCGGTCTTCGGCTCCTTCAGCCTGTAAACGAGGCCAGGGAACTGCTCTGGTTCGTACTCCGCCCCTTCCAGCTCCTGAGCGATGTAGTCGAGATCCAGCCTGTCAGCAAAAGCTGTGGATGCAACTATATTTTCTACCTCTACCTTTGGCATGCTAACCAACCTCCTTTACCTTCCCAATAACCTCCTCCATAAACCTCTCCAGGTTTTCCATCTCTCTAGAACCCGTACATACTATCTTTCCGTTCTCGAAGATGAGAGCCAACAGGTTGCCATCCCCTTTATAGATTGCAGCGGGAAACTCGTCTGGATCGAAATCAACACCTTCATGGTTGAGAGCAAACCTCTCCAAATCGATCCTTGACTTGATATCGGTAGATATCACTATGTTCTTGATCTCTATCCTCACTCTTTTCTTGGCCTTAAAACCGTTTCCTCTCAGGATATCAACGAGTTCGCCAAGGTTTTTCCTTGCTTCATCTATGGATCTCGAGCCCGTGCATATTACTCTGCCATCCTCGAAAAGTATGAAGGATCTGCCTGGAAGATTGAGAATAACTCCTGGGATCTCTTCTGGATCGTAGCTTACGCCCTCAATCCTTTTCGCTATTTCCTCTAGATTAAATCTTTCCGCTATTCTCGCTTCTACAACTATGTTCTCAGTAACCTTATCATCCATAGAATGATCCTCAAGGAGTATATAAATAGCATTTATAAAGGTTTTTTGTCCAGGTTCACCAGAATCTATCCACGTCCAGGTCCATCTCCTTCTTCAGCTTGCCCTTTTCCCTGAGTTTACCCTTCTCAACGGCATCCAAGAAGCCCCTGAACTCCTCTATCTTGTCCTGGATCCTCTTCTCACAGCTTGCAACCGCGAGCTCGCTCTTCGTTTTCTCTATCAAGGATCTCGCTATATCCCGCTTCCTTTTCAGAGCGGGCGGATAATCCATCTCAGCTATGTGGTTGTAGATCCTTTCCATAAAACCGAGATAATCATTCGCTCTATCTATCTCCCCTTCCTTCATCGCATCCAGAGAGAATCTCCTGAGCTCCCCTATGGTGTCGCAGAGTCCGAGCAGATAAGTGATGTAAGATACACCTATCTTATCTGGATCCGGAATGGTCTTTCTTCTTTCTATGCTGTACAGGCACTTCGCCTCAACATACTCCTGGACCGCATTCTCTATATAGCCGGCATTCTTCAGCTCGGGAAAACCTTCCAGTAACCTGTAGAGATTCCTTACCTTCCTGCTCGCAACCCTTAGCCTTTTCCTTGCATCATCGAGATCTCCATTGTGAATATCCTGTATACCTTTTCTGCAGGAGAGGATGATCTCCCTAGAAAGGGCGAGGGTTTTCTCTTTAACCAGGTTTATCTCCCTCAGCCTGTTCTCCACCTTGTTCAGGATCTCTTCCATCCTCATCTCTTATTTACCCAGAATTCTGGCTCCTCTCCCCTCAATACCTTTATCACTTGCTCCGCGCATATCGTTCCTGCCCTTATCTGGGCTTCCGTTGTGTTTGCACCTATGTGAGGCGTGAGCACCACGTTGTCAAGATCCAGGAGCTTGCTACCCTTGGGCGGTTCCTCTTCAAAGACATCTATTGCAGCCCCAGCTATCCTTCCATCCCTGAGAAACTCGTAGAGGGCCTCCTCGTCAACAACCCCTCCCCTAGCGCAGTTTATAAGATATGCTGTTCGCTTCATCAGGGAGAGTTTTTCCCTATCTATCAGATGGTAGGTATCCTTCGTTTTGGGTATGTGAAGAGAAACGAAATCCGCTTCTCTCAAAACCTCTTCTAGGGTTGCTCGCCTGGCGCCCATCTTCCTCGCCTTCTCATCCGTGCAGTGAGGAGAATAAACGAGTATGTTCATGCCCAAACCTTTTGCTATCCTTGCAACATGCTGGGCTATCCTTCCGGATCCTATCAGGCCAAGGGTCTTTCCATGGAGCTCGATACCTTTTAGCTGTTTCTTGATCCACTCTCCCTTCTTCATGGAACTATCAGCCTTTGGTATGGATCTAGCTAGTGCGAGCATGTGAGCGATGGTGAGCTCTGCTACACTGATGGTTGAACCCGTCGGTGCATTCACAACCTTTATCCCGAGCTCTGTCGCCTTATCTACATCTATGTTGTCAACACCTATGCCAGCTCTACCTATGACCTTGAGCTTTCCCTTTGCTCCCTTCTCTATGATATCGGCTGTCACCTTTGTCCTGCTTCTAACTATGAGGGCATCGTAGTCTGCTATTTCCTGGAGAAGGGCATCGTGATCCAGCTCCTCATACTTGGTATCAAATCCTTCCCTCTTCAGTAACTCTATTGCCTCATCCGCGAGTTTATCTGTTATCAGAACCTTCATCTGATCACCGATCCATAATCTACGAGGAGGTAGAAAATGGTTGTGTCCCGGCGATCTCCAAGAATGCCTTGGTGAGGGCAATGATATGGATTGGAGCTACCAGGATAGTGCTCAGGGAAAGGTTCGTGATGAACCCTATCTCCTTCGAGAATACGGAAAGGATATCACCCACGATCGAAGTAACGAAGTACAGTATCATTATGAAGATCAGGAGTATGAAGATGAAGAGGAGATTTCCCTTAGTTATTCTCCAGCTCTCCTTCAAGCAGTCTATGGTTCCCTTATCCTGTATGATGCAGGTCTGCTGGTACAGGGAAAGTCTCAGGCCTATGTAGAATGCCGGGAAGATAAGGATGAGAAGGAGCAGGAGAGGGACAGGGATCAGGATGTGACTCTCGGTGAGGATACCATAGATTATCAGAAAGATAGCCGGAAGGAAGATGGACAGGATTATTACAAGGCAGATGAAGAAAGCTCCGACCAATCTTGGTAAGAAGGAGAGCCCTTCTCCTATGGATTCTGTTACCGAGTACCTTTCTCCCTCCGCCTCCCTGCTCACCTTCACGATAAACGGCTGAAGCTGCAATTATACCAACTATCCAATCCAGAACGATAACCGGAAGAATCGTGAGGGCGGCATCAAGAGTATCCCTCAGCCTCTCTGGATAGGGCTGTGATAATGACTTGATGACTTGCGGAGCATAGATGGAGATGATGGCAAATAGAAGAATGATTGTTGCCAGGGGTAAGGTATAGATGAGCGCATAGCTTCTATCGCTGAAGTATGTTTTGATGGAATCGACTAATATCTTAGGGGCTAGATCTTCCTTCGCCATGATCAGAGGAATCGATCGTTTGGACAAAAATGTTTTTAGGGATTGTGATCTTTATCTTGAATCACGGCATCGAGGTGGTGAGAATGAAGCTCTTGGAAAGATCCTTGATGGATGCACCCGTGATAAGAAAGG
>QMTN01000079.1 GCA_003651105.1 Thermoplasmata archaeon | reverse complement strand
TAAACGCTCGGAAAAACATTGTAACTACAGAATGGAACTATCTTATCACCACACGCGTAATGGATGGAACATCTCTGCACCCTGTTTATATCGTAGTTGTAGTAATCTTGGAAATGCATCATGCCGAGGAACAGGAATGTGTAATGAAACTCTCTCAGGGATGAGTAATTCCTTTCCGAGAATATCCTCTCAAGGATGCTGGAAAGTTTCTCTCCATTTGGAAGCTCATCTCTTACTATGTATTCTTTCAACCTTCTTGCGAGAGCCTTCCTGAAGCTCATGTATCTTATAGCTGATGGCAAAAGCTCCATGCCAAACAGGACCCTTTTGAGGATGCTATCGTGGAGTCCTTCAATGTCCTTCAGGAATCTGTCTACGTCGACAAACTCCGTTATCGGGATTGGCTTCTTCTTCTCCCTGTCAACGAACACATAGGTTGCTATGCCGCATTTCTCGTTGTTGTAAAAGTGCACGTGGGGCTCCTTCCCTATCAGATCCGCGAGCGCAGCGACCGCCGGCACGGGATACCAGGCATCCATCCCGAAGCCAAACCTCCTCCTGATCTCCTCCACGATATCGGACTGGACGACCCTCAATCTATCCCTTTCTCCCTTCTTTATAAAGCCAACTAGAGAGATTGGCTGAAAGTTAACACCTTTTATTCCTCTATCCATGTTGTGCATGGCAAACCTAACTATATCTGGGGTCTCCTTCAGGTTTATCTGGCTCACGGTTGGAACCAGGACTATGCTTCTTATCCCTCCCTCCATGTAAGCCTGCAGAGCAAAGGGGGTCTCGTAATGGGTCTTTATATTGCTGTTCGGTGTTGGTTTGAGACCATCGAAAGAGGTGTATATCGTGTTAACTCCCGCATCCCTCCATTTCCTTACCATCCTTAACGCATTTTCCCTGTTCTCAAAGTACTCTATACCCAAGGATACCGAGTTCGTATTTAACTGAACATGGGATGATCCGAGCGATCTGGCAAGCCTTATTATCTTGTCAACATCCCTTCTGAGGATCGGTTCTCCTCCGGTTATCTGGATCGGTGGTGTGTATCCGTTCATCTCTCTCGCTAGCTTTATACCTCTCTCTATCTCCCTCAAACTTGGTTCATACACAAAGCCGGCCTTCTCTTCATAGAAGAAACAGTACCAGCATCTCAGGTCACATCTGTTGGTTGCAACTATGTTAAGTAAGGCTGTCGAGTTTTTATGATTCTTGCAGAGTCCGCAGTTTCCTACCTCTCTATTGTGCTCTATCCTCGTGTTTATCTTCGCGATGTAACTCTCCTTTATCTTGTATTTCATGATCTTGTCCCAGTACTCCCTCGTACCTATCCTCTCTCTGGTACCATTCTCCTTGAGCAGATAAATGGTACCCCCCTTGTCTACGTACCATGCATCCAAACCTCTGGGTATCTTTCCATCCTCCAAGCTTTTCTCATCTATGCTTCTTGTTTTCTCTAGGACATCAAAATCCTCTTCCCTGGAGAGTTTCTCGATATCCATCTTCTTGCTGGAAGGTCGTTCGTGGATATAAAGTTTGTCAAAGGATCGAGTTTCCCTGATCTCGCCATCTAAATAGATTAGATGATGATAGAAACTTATTTTAACCTTGGTGAGAATACCGGTCGGAAGGATAGAAACAGAGGAGAGTCTCCTCTCCTTTTGTTTCTATTCCTTAGAAACCAGACCCTTCGGGTCTGAGGAGGTGAGTAGATGAAAGGAGTAGTAAAGTGGTACAACCCAAGGAAAGGATACGGCTTCATACGAGGAGAGGACGGAAAGGACGTCTTCCTACACCGAACAGAGATACCCTTCGGTACCTTCCTGAAGGAAGGGGACGAGGTCGAGTATGAAGTAGAGAATGCTCCAAAGGGACCAAAGGCAATCCACGTGAAGAAGTTGTAGAGGGTTTCCTTCGTTTGGCGTATCCTCTGCCTTCTCGAGAAAGCTGAAAACGTTTAATACAGGGAAAACCTTAGCCCAAGGGATGAAGATAAAGGCTGTTTACGAGCTGATGAGGCTTGATCATGGTTTCATGTTCATGATAGCGGTTTTCATTGGCGCATTGGTTACAGGTCAAGATGTGATCGATAACCTGATCAGCATAGTGTTTGCATCCCTCACCGCCCTCTTCCTGCAAGCTGGGGCATTCGCTCTCAACGATTACATGGATCTAGATATCGATAGGATTAACAATAGGATGGACAGGCCCTTGGTGAGGGGCGAACTCAAACCCGAGACAGCACTCCTCATCTTCTTCATAACATTTCCTTTGGGCATCATCTTTTCTTTCCTCGTGAACGAGATATGTTTTCTCGTAGCGCTGGTTACCGGCTTCCTTGCCATCCTTTATGATGTCAAGATCAAGAAGTTGAAGTATCTGGGAAATCTCTACATAGCTTACACAACCTCGATACCATTCATCTTTGGCTCCTTTGCGGTATCCTCTAAGGTTTGCTTACCCGCAATGATCCTTGCACTGATTGCTTTCCTATCGAATCTTGGTAGAGAGATAATGAAGGATTTACTGGATATCGAGGGGGATAGAGCCAGAGGTGTAAGGTCGCTACCCTTACTCTTGGGCGAAAAATCTGCGCGCCTGGCGGTGGCGATCCTCTATCTCTCTGCGGTTTCCCTGAGCCCTCTTCCGTTCTTCCTGAGGGGAACCGTTTACTGCATGGACTATTTTTATCTCTGTACAATCATCCTTGCGGATCTCATCTTCCTTCATATATCCCTGGGGCTGACCAAGAGAACATCGGATCTCCAAAGGTACCGTAAGCTATCCCTGATCGGTATGATGGTGGGGCTCTCTGCATTCCTTCTGGGTGCAATCGCATAAAGGTTGGTTCACCCCAAGTTTTAAATAATATGATTCACCTTCTCCATCTAAACCTGCCCGTGAAGGAGTTGCGCCTTGCGCTCTTTTTCACTGGGTGGGATAAGAAGGGATATGATGAAGGTTGTGAAGAGTGGAGATAGGGTAAAACTTCTGTGTGAGGCAAAACTGGAAGATGGAGAGGTCTGCTACCGATGGGATAAGGAGAATCCTCTCGAGCTGGTGGTTGGGGAGGGTTCTTTCTTTCCGGCTGCCGAAGAAAAGATGATAAACATGAAGGAGGGAGAAACCAAAACCATAACGTTGGAACCCGATGAGGCTTTCGGTTTCTATATGGAGGAACTCGTTCTGGAGGTTCCAAAGGACCTCTTCAGGGAGAAGGCGAACCTACGGGAAGGCACGAGAGTGAAGATAACAACTCCATCGGGGAGGGTATTCTTTGGAACCATAAAGGAGGTCAAGAAGGATAGCGTGATCCTCGATCTGAATCATCCTCTAGCTGGTAAGAGGATCATCCTGACGATAACCGTAATATCAATAGGTTAGAACGGAACATTAAGAAAAGCTTAAACCGTCTCTTTTTATCCATTTTAAGAAGGGCATGGTGGAGGGACTGATCAGAGAGATCGAAAAGAGAACCAACATCCAGGTGTATGAGAGGAGCATAATGAACGTGCTTGGTGCAGTTTTATCGAGCGATGATTTCTGGGAGATCGTTGACCTGAGTGAGGAACCTCTCCCGCTCGTCGCCCACACTATTGATGTTTTGAGGAAGAAAGATTACATAAGGATAGAAGAAGGGATAAGCCTGACGGAAAAGGGAAGGAAGCTGGCAGAAGATCTTGGAGTCTCTCCCATCAAAAAACTGTACTGCAGGAGATGCTCGGGAAGGGGACTGGATCTCGATGAGTTTGGGGAGATACTGAAGGAGTTCAGAAAAGTAAC
>QMTN01000078.1 GCA_003651105.1 Thermoplasmata archaeon | reverse complement strand
GGTTACAAGGTCATACCCGTAAGGAGATGCCTTTTTGATGCGGTCAGCAAGGAGAGGAGGAACATCATCCTGACGAGCGTGAGGAGATACGATTTCTCGTTGAGGAAGAGAGCAAGGATCATGAGCAGTATAGCCAAGGTCACGGGCAAGCATGCGGTGATACTGACGGACAGGGATGAGAGGAAGAATATAGAGGGTACACCTACCATCAGCAGGAGGGAACTGATAAGGATAAAGGATCCAGAGGAGATCCTTGATGTGATCATCGAGAGGGAGCTATGAGTTTACCCTCTCAGCCAAGATAGCTCTTTCTCCAACCCTGAACAGCTCAACCTTCTTGCTTCCGGATAGACCCTCCTCTAGTCTTTTCCTGAACCTCCAGTAATCCTTTGGATCGATCGAAAACCTGAGCATCACCTTACCAGCATCCACATCCAGCAGTTCTTTCCTGATCTCTTCCACGCTGAACTTGCAGGATGTCAAGAAATGGTAACCTCTCAGGAATGATGATTCAAACCATTCCGATGATGTCAGCAAGGTCCTCCTCTTTCCCATCATCAAGAGGAATCCATCGAAATCGATCTTGCCAGCTAGATTTTCGAGCAGATCAGCTTTTACTATGGTCGGATCGACCTCGTAGAGGTAATCGAGGGGTTGCTCAGCTAATCCAACTTTTCTTCTTGGATCGTTTGATGTCACCCTCTCCTCCCTCGGCAGAGATATCGCGGATACATCGCATCTCTTTAGGGGACCAGTGTAGAGAGCCAATCTGTTCAGCTTGAAATCGAGAGATGTATACTCCCTTTCACCATCTATCAGTACGTTCTCTTTTCGAATCTGGGGAGGGAGTTCGAAAGCGATCTTGTCTGTAACCTTCCTGTAGATATCGTAAACCTTGAGGGGAGGGGGTTCCAGTCCATCCATGGTTCTTATCCTTTCCTCCGGCTTCCTTGATGGATCAGAGAAGACGATATCCGCTTTTATCCTGCCATACACCTCTCTAGATAGAGCATCGCCTTGGATGAATTCCATGTTCTTGATATTTAGAAGTCTCGCATTGAGTTTTGCCAGCTCCAGCTTCACGGGATCCCTTTCGACAGCTATCACCTTTCCAGATCTCATGGCAAAGTAGATCGCCTGGATTCCCGCTCCACAGCTTATATCAGCTATGATATCGCCTTCCAATCTCCTCGCCCGGTAGTCGGCTATAAGTGGAGGGGTTGAGTACCTTAAGCTTTCCTCATCCAGGAAAAGCCTCTCCCCGAGCTCACCAAACTTTTCTCTTGACCTCATCCTGCACCTTGCCATCTCGAATAACTTTTCCCTACTGAAGATACTCGTATCCTCCACCATCTCTGACAGGATTTTACCCCTGCTATAACCTCTCCTTATAAGATTGACAATCCTTTCTATAATCCTCTCGATCTCCCTTACCTCATCCATGGTAATTTAACATGAGCCGGCGGAGGGATTCGAACCCCCGACCTGGTGATTACGAGTCACCCGCTCTACCAGCTGAGCTACGCCGGCTTGCTCCTTACTTGTGATAATCTATCCCTCTTAATAAACTAAACGCCCTGTAGATCTGCTCAAGGATCATGATCCTCGCAAGCTGGTAGGGAAAGGTCATTCTCGATAGAGAAAGGATGAGGTCAGCCCTCCTTTTGATCCTCTCCTCGATCCCAGACCATCCTCCGATGATCAGGTAAAGGTCTTTGCCCGATAGATAGATCTTTTTGACCAGTTCCGCGAACTCCAAGGATGTCATCTCCCTTCCATTCTCATCGAGCGCTATCAGATAATCATCGCTGTCCAGAATCCTTTCAAGAGATTTTAGGTCTTCCATCTCCCTCACCTCTATCCTTGCAAATCTCCTTATCCTCTTCGTGTACTCACTGGCAGCTTCCCTGAAAAATCCTTCCCTCAACCTGCCACCACATAGCAGGATGATCCTCACATTCTCATCCAAATGAACACATTGATAAAAGTCTTCTGTTTAAGGATTACCGTGATATGTGGTATAGATGAGGCTGGAAGGGGTCCGGTCATGGGACCTCTTGTTGTGGCCGGTATCCAGATCGAGAGGGAGGATGTTTTCAGAGAGATCGGTATAAGGGATTCAAAGAGATGTACTCCGGGCAGGAGGGAAAGATTGGCAGAGATAATCAGGGAAAAGGCAAAGGATGTGTATGTAGTAGTCCTGCGAGCCAGGGAGATAGATGCGTTGAGAAAGAGGAGGAGCTTGAACGAGATAGAGAAAGATTTGTTCCTGCAGGTGATGAGGAGGTTGAGGTCAGATATCTATTATGTTGATTCCGTGGATGTAGATGCCGATAGATTTGCTTCATTACTTGAAAGGGAGCTGGGCTTTGGGGCAAAGATAGTATCTGAGCATAGAGCAGAGGATAAGCATGATGTCGTCGCTGCAGCATCGATCATCGCGAAGACCGAGAGGGATCGTTTTGTGAGAGAGATAGAGATGGAGTTGAGGAAGAAGCTGGATATCCCCTTAGGCAGTGGATATCCTTCTGATCCGAACACGATAAGGTTTCTAAGGGAATGGGTGAAGAGGTATGGAGAGCTTCCTCCATACGTCAGAAGATCGTGGAGAACCGTGAGGAAGCTTCGATTCGAGCAGAGCAGACTGTAGGATCACGTCTTCCTTCCCGTCCTTTTCCTCAGTCCCTTGATGAAGCTCGGCATACTCTGTACATCCTTGACCATCGAGTATCTCGCAAATATCAGCCTGTAATCGTGTATGCACCTCGTTCTTCCCCTGAGATTCCTCTCTATCCTTCTGTAAAGTTGCCATCCCTTCCGATCCCAGTCCGTCAGGATGATTATCTCCTTGTAATTCTCTGCGATGAAGTCGCACAGGCTCGATAACCTCTTTCCACACTGAACGATCAGGATCTCTCCATTAAGACCCAGTTCTTTCAGTGCAAGAGCATCCCTCTCCCCCTCAACCAGAACCGGTATCTCCCTGTTTCTCTCTATCAATTCTATCAGTGCCCTCTCTATCATCTCGAGGGATTCCTCGGGATTCATCCCTCCTTCTTCAATCACGGTAGCTTTATCAGACCTTCTCTCATCAGAACCTGGGTCTGTTCCCTTGCGCTCTGTATGGTTTCGAGCGCCATATCATATATCTCCTGCCTGCTGAGTTTCCTTCTTGCAACACCTTGCTCTATCGCCTTCATCGCCACCGCCGTAGCCTCTCTAGGAAATACCTCCCAGTCATCCATGGTTGGTACTATATAATCCTCCCTGAGTCCCTTCTCCTCCGCCACCTCCGCTATCGCATAGGCGGCTGCGATATGCATCTCATCGGTTATCGTCCTCGCCCTGACATCGAGGGTTCCCCTGAAGATACCTGGAAATCCCAGGCTGTTGTTGACCTGATTTGGAAAGTCGCTCCTTCCCGTCCCAAAGATCTTGACTCCTGCCTCCTTCGCCTCCCATGGCCAGATTTCGGGTATTGGATTCGCCTCAGCAAACATCACCGCATCATCGTTCATTTGCTCAACCCATTCCTTCTTGATCGTTCCAGGTCCGGGCTTTGATGCAGCAATACATACATCTGTTCCTCTTATTGCTTCCGCTATTCCTCCTTCCCTGCCCTCTCCATTTGTTTCCATCGCTATCCTGTACTTATAGGGATTCTTCTCCTTCAGTTCATCGATATCCTCTCTGTTTTGATGCAGTATTCCCTTTGAATCGCAGACGATGATATTTCTTGGTGGGACACCTGCCTTTATCAAGGTTCTTACCAAACAAACGTTTGCGGAGCCGGCG